>JAISKI010000033.1 GCA_031261265.1 Candidatus Peribacteria bacterium | reverse complement strand
ATATCAAAGAAGTTGAAAGAAAAATAAATAATAAACCAAGAAAAATACTCAAATATAGAACCGCTTTAATCTTGTTTACTTATTACTTAAATCAAGTTATCTAGTTCTTATCTTATTTTGAATGCTGTTTGGTGCATTTTGCTTGAAAATTCGTCGAAAAAATGCAAATTTCCTTGCAAATAGGGGGAATTTACATACCATACATGCGTTTTATTCTTCGATTCTACTAATGCAAGAAGCTGAACTCCAAAAATTACTTAAACTGACTGCAATAGAGCTTGATCCTGATCAAATGCCAGCTTTTTTGGACTATTTCTCCAATATGAAGCAGATGTTTGATGAGTTTTATGAGTTTCCCTTGCCAGAGGAAATTGTTTCGTCTGATGAGGAGAAAGTGATAGCTTGTTTTGACCAGCAGGAAACGTTCGTGGATGCACAGGCGATTTTGCAGAATGTGAATGCAGAGCGTTTGGCGGGAAATGCTATTGAAGTGAAGTCAGCGTTTGGAGAGTAAGTACTTCGTTTCCAATATCTCTGTCGTGGAAATCTTTAGACAAGGAAGAATTGTTATTGAATGCATTAGAGGTAGGAAGTCCTATGGGAGATGTTGTATCAGGTTTTGAAACTAGTGAGAAAGTTATGAAGTTTTCTTTACCAAAATAGTTTGTTTTATTCTTTACCATATAGCTATGCAAAAAAAACAGATTTTCCTCTGGGCATTGTATGATTTTGCAAATTCAATTGTATTTGTAAATTTTTTGTTGTATTTTTCTCAGTGGTTAGTTTCAGCAGATTGAGGACTCTCAGATTTAGGATATAATGCTATTTTCGCCATTTCAGCTGTATTATTGTTTTTTAGTGCACCAGCATTAGCAGCATATACCGATAAGTTTGGAAATCTCAAGAAATTTCTAAATCTTTCTACTATTTGAGTATTTCTCTTTTATGGATTATCTGCATTATCTGCTTTTCAACAACGACCTATATACCTTACAGCACTCTTTTTTCTCTTTGCTCAATACTTCTATCAGCTTTCTTTTGTTTTTTATAATCCGATGATTGACGATATTTCTGATAAAAATCATAGAGGAAGAGTATCAGGGATTGGACAATTTGCAAATGCTTTGGGGCAAGTGGTAGGATTAGCGATTTTTCTTCCTTTGAGTGAAAATTTATTAGCACCTTTATTGCCTGCTGTGTGAGTGTTTTTCCTTTTAGCATTGCCAATGATGATCTTTTTCAAAGATAAAAAAACAGAAACCACTACTGCAATAAAAAAAGTAGAACGAAATCATTTTTACAAAAAATTAATTCCCTTTTTCTCCGTTTCTGTAGCAGCACCCTTACTTGTTGCATTTTTCTTCTACAATGATGCCTTGGTGACGGTCACGAACAATCTCTCTATTTATTTAGAAAATGTTTTTGAAATCTCTAATACTAAAAAGTCCATTATCTTGATGGTTATTGTAGTAATGAATGCTATTGGAGCATTATTGTCGGGTTGGATTGGAGACAAAATAGGAATTAGAAAGACTTTAACAGGAGTATTGATTGCTTGGATTGTAGCACTTCCTATTGTGGCAATTACTGCTAATATTACTATATTTATGGTACTTACGGCTCTTGTAGGAATTTTAATAGGAGCAATGTGGGCAGTAAGTCGTGCTTATATGAGTTTGCTACTTACTAAGGAGGATTTATGATATGGTTTTTCTTTTTATACGATCTTTGAAAGATTTGCAGCAATAATCTGACCTTTAACTTGGGGAGGGATTATCGCCGTAGGAGGAGTGAATAGTGGAAGTTATCGTATTGCAATGGCTACTATGACCATTTTTGTAATTATTTGATTGTTAATTATAACTCTTTGGAAAAAGAAACAGCAAAATAGTATTGTATAATCAGTTTTTTATCCCTTATTTTTATCCCCTGTTAGGGGGACCGAGGACGGGGGTTATAAAAAAGGATATTTTACCTTTACATATCACAAATGGCAGAATTACTAGAAATCTACGACCTTCAATCCAATCTTATCTGAGTCCAAGACAGAAAGGAATTTTATAAAGAAATCTGGAAAGAGTACGATGAAAAGTGAGAAATCACGAGAAAGGTGAAAACAATTAGGCTTTTTCTGATGACCTCTGCAGGACGTCTTTATGTCCAGAAAAGAAGTAAATATAAAGATGGGAATGCTGGAATGTATGATAAAACGGTTGGAGGACATGTGGTGGCAGGAGATTCCTTCACTATGACAGTGGTAAAAGAATGTGCCGAAGAATTAGGATTTCCCGCTGTGGTTGCCTCAGAGCAGGAATTCTTTAATGCAATTAAAGTTGTGGATTTGGATGTTATTGGGCTGTTCAGATCTGTGGATTATCTGCAGACTTTTATGTCAGAAAGAATCACCCAAAACTCCTGATATATATATGACTAAACAACCCCATATTACCACCGTTTATTGTGGGTACTACGATGGGGCAATTAAGTTCAAGGACGGAGAGGCTACAGGGATAGAAGTATTTTCACTTGCTGAGCTTCAAGCAGAAATCGTACACTATCCAGAAAGATTTACAGAGGATTTAAAATTTATGGTAGAAAAATATGGAAAATATCTGGTGCCTATTTCAGAGCTTATTGGCTGAACTCCGAATTAACCTAAAGCCCATCTAAAAACATTATCTCTTGCAAATCTTTTTCCTTTCCTTACACTCACTCGGTTGTCAAAAAACCACTTTATTCTTATAAAGGGAGACATCTTTTATCTTTCAGTTTTTTTTATGCATCAAATTACTATCATTGATTATACCGATCCTGTACGACATCAAAAATATCTCGAATATGGATACCAAAATGGAGGATATACCTATTCTGTAAACATCTTAAAATACCAGATTCCACTGATCAAAGAACTGCTTCAGGACGTAGACAAACAGTTTCTCATTAGCACTACGTGTACTCTGAGAGAAAGACATGGAACTAGTGATATATATATCCAATTTATTCACGATACTTTGCAGATGAGAACTTTCATCGCTGAGAGCCCTGAAAATTCTCTTGCGATCGTATATACCAAAAAATATCAAGAGTTGCTCCAACAAGCTCACAGAAAATCAATTCTGATTCCTATGACGATTGATGCAGAAAGGATTCTTCCCTATAAGTCTCTACCTACCCGCGGAGATAAAGAGATCGTTTATTTTGGTAATCTCTACAAAGATAAACGACCTGAATATGAGAGACTACAAAATCTCCTTTCTACCTTAGGACGGAAACTTTCTACCATTTCGACCTATCCTTATCCTGCTGGATCTCTTCTCCCTCTCAAAGATGAAGAAGCCTGGAAGTTTATTGCACAGTTCAAATACGGGATCGGAGTAGGACTAGCGTTGCAGGAAATGAATGTTTTGGGACTAAAGTGTTTGATTTCGGGGACAGGTTTTGGAGGAATTGTCACGACCCCCTCAGAAAGAGAAATTCAACGATTTTCCAATTACAATTCTCGTAGAGATATTACGCATAGTGCTGATACTACTACTTGTATTCAGAATCTTTCCCAAGCGATACCCTGTTATCACGATATCCAAGAAAATCTCCCGCTTTTTAAACAGATCTATCATCAGGCTTTCCAAGAATTTGGAGTATATTAAATTCCCTTAAAAACCTCTTGATACCATAAACAATTTGTATATATTGTAATTAGATTTATATTCTATTCACATCAATAATGTTTAAAGACAGCATTCTTTCAGGGCAATTACCCGAACACATCGGAGAAACCGCCACTCTTCGTGGACACCTTCACACCGTGCGTACAGTCGGTGCAACCCTTGCATTTCTGATCCTCAGAGATAGAAATGGACTTTCTCAGGTCGTCATTGAAGACCCTGCTGAAATAGCGAAATTGGACGGAGCGTTGCTCGGTTCTATCGTGAAAGCTACGGGAACAGTCGCTCAGATGCCCAAGGGAAAATTCCCCTTTGAACTCCAAAAATCCACGATTGAAGTGCTGAATAAAGTGATTTATCCCTCTCCCGTGGACATTTCCAAAGACACGATTGCTGCCGATGGTGAGACCCTTCACGAACAAAAAGTAGTTGTTTTGCGTCATCCTAGACAGCAGAAAATTTTCAAAATCGCTGCGATGATTGAAAAAAATATGAGAGCATTCCGAGATCAGAATGATTTTACTCAAATCAATAGCCCAAAAATAATCTGATTTCCGACTGAGGGAGGAGCAGAACTTTTCGAGATGGAATACTTTGGGAAAAAAGCCTATCTCGCACAAAGTCCTCAGTTTTACAAGCAAATGATGGTTCCTGTATTTGAGAGAGTGTACGAAATCGGAAAAGCCTACAGAGCAGAAAAGAGCAATACTAGCAGACATACGACAGAAATTTTAATGCTCGATATGGAAATGGGATTTATCGATAGTTTCGATGATATTATCGAGATGACGGAGAGATTTGTAAATTATGTAATCGAGCAAACTCGAAAAGAAGGAGAACAGCTTCTTCTCGCTCTCGGAGCTACAAAACCCTTACTTGTTGAAAAATTTCCTCGTATTACCGTAGAAAAACTTCACGAACTGATGAAACAAGAAACGGGTGAAGATTATGTTTGAGAGAGAGATTTAGCTCCATCGGAGGAGAAATTCATCTGTGAATATTCAGCTAAAAATCGAGGATCAGATTTTGTGATTGTTGATGGATTTCCATGGTCTGATGCAAAGTTTTATCATCACCAAAATAGAGAAAATCCTGAAATTGCCGACAGAGCAGACTTGCTTTTCAGAGGAGTAGAGATTGTCACGCTCACCCAGCGTGAAGTCATATATGAAAATATCGTGAAACAAATCGCCGACCAGGGAATGGATCCCAACCATCCAGGATTGAAACATTATTTAGACGCTTTCAAATATGGAATGCCCGATGAGGGAGGATTTGGATTGGGGATTTCCCGTTTCGTACAAAAAGTAATCGGACTAGAAAATATCAAAGAAGCTGAACTTTTTCCACGTGATATGCAAAGATTAACGCCATAATAACGGTGAAAACCACAAAAAAAAGACCAAATTAAAAGGCCGAATACCATCGGCTTTTTTAGTATATAGGAAATTCAAAGTTATAAAAAGATAGGCATAATGTTACTTTTGTGTGGCTAAAACAAGGAGATTTAGTAGTATATAACTACTTTATCTCCTATTTTTTTATAAGATGAGTAAAAAAGTATGCAAAAAGTGTAAATCTAAAAG
>JAISKI010000020.1 GCA_031261265.1 Candidatus Peribacteria bacterium | reverse complement strand
GTCAACTACCACCGCCTCAGTCGTCAGAATCATCGCAGCAGTCGAAACGGCATTTTCAAGCGACACACGAAGCACTTTCGCAGGGTCGATAATTCCAGCCTTTTTCAAATCTTTAAATTCTCCCACTCTCGCATCAAATCCATAATTCTTATCATCAGATTCTTTCACTTTTTCCACTACCCAATCCCCCTTAAACCCTGCATTATCAGCAATCTGTTTCACAGGATATTGAATAGCCTGCTGCAAAATCTCCACAGCAACCTGCTCATCTTCTGCATCCAATTTGAAAGTAGTCAAAGTTTTAGAAAGCTGAACGAGTACACTTCCACCTCCTGCGACAATTCCTTCCTCAATCGCAGCTCTGGTCGCATTCAAGGCATCTTCAATCTTGAATTTCTTATTTTTCATCTCCATTTCCGTAGCAGCTCCCACTTTAATCACTGCAATTCCTCCAACGAGTTTCGCTAATCTCTCAGCCAATTTCTCTTTGTCATAATCGGATTTAGAGTTTTCAATCTGACTTCTAATCTGGTCTGCTCTGGCTTCAATTTCTTCTTCATCACCTTGTCCAGCTACGATAATGGTTTCGTCTTTGTTCACAATTACTTTATCAGCTTTTCCGAGCATATCAAGCGTTGCATCTTCCAGCTTGATTCCTAAATCTTCTGTAATCAACGTTGCTCCTGTCACAGCTGCGATATCTTTCAAAATCTCCTTTTTCCTATCTCCGAACCCTGGGGCTTTCACAGGCACGGCATTCAAGGCACCTTTTAATCTGTTCAAAATCAGTGAAGCAAGGGCTTCTCCCTCCACATCTTCGGCGATAATGAGAATATCCTTTCTTCCCGTCTGAGCCATCGCTTCAAGTACAGGCAAGATGTCCTTCAAAGAGCTGATTTTTTTATCTGTTATCAAGATAAATGGCTTCTCAATAACACTTTCCATTCTCTGGCTATCAGACACAAAATACGGACTCAAGTATCCTTGGTCAAATTGCATTCCTGTTTTAATTTCCTTCGTTAAACCGATAGTATTTCCTTCTTCCACCGTAATCGTTCCATCTTTCCCGATTTCCTCAAAGACATCAGAAATCAGCGTTCCCACTTCTTCATCTTGTGCAGAAAGGGTTGCAACCTGTTTGATGAGCTCTTTACTATCACCGATTTGTTGAGCAGCTTTTTGAATTTCTTCTACGAGCTTATTCACCGTTTTGTGCAAACCACGACCGAGTGCGAAGGGGTTAATCCCGCTATCGATGTATCTGAGCCCTTCTTTGGTGATAGCGTGAGCAAGTACCACCGTAGAAGTCGTCCCATCTCCTGCCTCTTTATTCGTTTTCTCGGCAGCTTCTTTGACCATATTCGCTCCGACATTCTGCACTTTATTTTCAAGTTCGATTTCTTTGGCTACGCTCACTCCGTCATTCGTCACGGTAGGTGCTCCGTAGGATTTGTCCAGAATGACGTTTCTTCCTTTGGGTCCCATCGTCACTTTCACGACATCATTCACGGTTTTTACTCCTTCCAAGAGGAGTTGTCTGGCATCATTTGCATAATGGATTTCTTTTTTCATTGGTGTATAATTTAAAGTATAAAAGTTGTATAGTAGCATTAAAAGGCTGAATTTGTATTTTGTTTATATTTTAACTTGACTTAGTAGTAGTAAATCATTATTATTACCAATGGCTGTTAATTCAGTTAATATTGTTACATAGCTCAGTGGAGAAATCCATATCGTATAGAACAGATGCTCATTTCTTATGGAGAGATTTCTCATTCTAGAACGGGGAATCTTGATACTAGAAGTAGGCAGACATTCTTGGTATTTAATTATCAGTATGGTAGGTAGAGCGGTTGGCTATTAGTCAACAGTCAGAGGTTCGAGTCCTCTTGTGACAACCACTATGAGAGTTGCCTTAATGATGTGCGACTCTTTTTTTATTTTTCTTCCGCCCTTACAGGACTTCGTTGTTCGTTATCGTTCCGTAGTCATAGGGCGTTGCCCTATGCTAGGTTGTATCGCCCTTTCAGGGCTTTTTTGGAAGATTTATCAATAGGTAGTCTCTATCCTTGTAGTCAAGGTATTTTCCTGTGTAAGGAAATCTCTCACCCTAGCAACTTGTCTTTCTGAAATAGCTTTTGGTAATTCCTCCAACGACCATCGAGAGAATGCCCTTGCTTCTTCATTCAAAGTGAGTTCTCATCAAATAACTTTACATTCAAACACAAAACACACTTCATTTTTAAAATCTTTGGTATATATTCCAGTTAATTTCACGATTTCCACATCAAATTCCGTTTCTTCCTTCACTTCTCTAATGGTAGCATCTCGGGGGCTTTCTTTCTCTTCTACTTGTCATCAAGGCAAATTCCGTAAGTAATCGCCGTTTCTTTGGATATCATTTCTTTGTACCCATAAGACTTTCCCCTCTTTATCTCTAATAATACCAAAGGCTCATAAGATGAATGTTGCTTGCATTATTGGTACAATATGAAGTAAAACTATCGTTAACGTGGGTAAGGTGCCTGCACCTTCTTTTACTCGTCCATAATATCCTGTAATTGATCCAAACACTGTTTTACACTCGAACAGGTGATTTCACCATCATCCCCTCCCCCTGTAGCAGCTGAATAAAGCAGAGTCATCACAGCTCCTCTGGTGGTAGGTGCATCTTTATTAGAGAAAGCAGTAATATCAAGCCCTAACTCCTTAGCCCTCGTGTAATAATTATTTGCTCGGTGACTACCATTTTCTGACAGCTTTCCATCAATAATTCTGATGACTACAGCTACCACCTGTGCATTAGTGAGCTTATCATCAGGGAAAAAGTTCCCATTTGCCCCATTGAAAATCCCGTATTCACAGGAAGTTCTTAGATAAGACTGGAGATCGGAAATAGCCTGAGAGGTATCACTAAAATAACAACTACTATTAGGAGTAGTATCATACCCCTGTGTATCCACAAATTCTACAAAGAATTTACTCGCCTCATCTCTCCTGAGAGAGTTAGAAGCCATAAAGTCAGAAGGAGTGCTATAACGTGTAAGCCCTTGGTCATATCACCATTGAATAGCATCCTGCAAAAGCGTTGCAGAAGCAAAAGAGAATGAAAATGCTGCCACTGCAAGCACACTTCCCAATGCAAAAGTTGATGTTTTCATTTGAAATAAGAGTAGTGGATAAAATTATTCCTTCGCCAACAGAGACGAATGCTTAATCACAAGATATTTCACTTTTTCTTCTCCCTCTGAAACTTCAATTTCATCTGGAGCATATTGCGTAAAGTAAACCACATCGCCTACTTTTACATCAATGGGGCTTCTATTCCCGTTATCAAGGATTCTGCCTGATCCAATCGCAACGACCTCACCTTTATGAGGCTTTTCCTTGCTATCAGGAAGGATAATTCAGCTTTTTGTAGTGTTTTCCTCCAAGAGGGGTTTGATCAAAATGTGATCTTCTAAGGGTTGTAATACCATAGTATAAAAGATTAAAAAATAAATATCACAAAAATGTTTTACGTGCTACAACTATATAAATTTCTGAGAGTAATGCAAGGAAAAGTTAAAATTCACAGAGTTTTTTTAATGCACATTCTTCACAACGAGGCTTAATAGCTTTGCAATAATATCTCCCAAAAAGGATAAACGCATGATGAGCAATCAGCTTGTATTTTTCTGGTATTTTGGAGGGAAGTTGTTTGGAGGTTTCTGCTGGAGTGGTCGTATGCACGATGCCGAGTCTATTGGTGACACGATGAACATGAGTATCCACAGCTATAACAGGTTTTTTGTAGAGGACATATTGAATGACTTTTGCGGTTTTCTCTCAGACTCCAGGAAGTTTGATAAGATCAGCTTCTGCAGAGGGAATGAGGTAGGTTGTGTTAGCAGACCCCCTTCCGGCTTCGCCTCCCTCCCCCTTAGCAGGGGGAAACGCAGCTGTTGCTTGTTCAACAAGAAGGGCTGCAGTTGCATAAATGTGTTTCGCTTTGGCTTTGTAATAATTTACGGAGCTGATGGCTTTTTCAAGGTTTTCTTGCCCCAAGGTAATGATATCATAAGGAGTTTTAATCGTAAGAAAAAGCTGATCAGTAATTTTATTTACCTGCTTGTCGGTGGTTTGGGCAGACATCATCACCGCCATCAAAAGTTGAAAAGGAGTCTGATAATTAAGTTCAGTATCGAGTTTTGGAAAGAGAGAGGAGATATAGTCAAAGAGGAAGGTATAGTTTTTTGGAGTTCGTTTGTTCATTAAGATTACAGAAGATTATAAAGGAGTGTTCATCAATTTGGGATGGACATTTTTTTTATGTTCTATTTTTTATATATTATCCCAAGGCGACGAGACCTACCATCACCCCGATTCCACAGAGAAAAAGAAAAATCTGCAAAAGAGAATGTCTGAGTTGTGTTTGTTTGTGCATTTCAGGAATGAGGTCTGATCCTGCAATATAAATGAAAAGTCCTGCAGCAATAGGAGTCAAAAATGCTGAAATATTCCCTAGATAGACATGCAGAAGATAGGCAATAGCCAGTCCAAGAAATGCCGTCAGTGCCGTCAGAAAATTGAGTAATAGTGCTCTTTTTTTAGTGAATCCTCCGTGAATCAAAACACCAAAATCTCCGATTTCCTGAGGGATTTCATGAAGGATAACTGCGATCGTGGTTGCAATTCAGATTTCTGTACCGCCGATGAAAGCGATTCAAATGATGATTCCATCCATGAGATTGTGAACCATATCCCCGATAAGGTTCATCCAAGCAAAGGGATGTTTGTGATGTTCTGTGATAGGCAAGTGGCAGTGGTTTCGGTGGATAACTTTTTCGGTGATAAGTCCAATGAGGATCCCACCGAGAATTGAGAGTCCTGTAGAAGTTTGGAATCCATATTCTTCAATAGTTTCTGGTAGAAGGTGAAGAAAGGCATCTCCCATCAAAGTCCCCGCAGAAAAAGCTATGAAATAAATCAGTATTTTTTTGAGCTTTTCGGTTTTGAGTCACAGAGTTAGAATCCCAATCAAAGAAATAAGGCTCGTAATGAGGGTTGCGAGGATAGCATAGAAGAGAGAAGTGTGCATTTACGAATGGAAAAAAAGAATAAAAGTTTTTACAAGTGTTGTTGCCTCTTGTCCACAACGTTTACACTCCTTTTGGTGTATTTTTTTTCGTTTTACTAGCGTCCTCGAGGAAATCCCAAATTCTTGGGTCAGCGTTTTGACCGTTTGATGTTGATGACAGTAGCGATCAGTGATTTCACCTATAAAATCAGAACTATAGGTCCCTCTAACTCCCTGAGGCGTGAAGGTGGAAGCACAGGAATGACAGAGATATCTCTGGGAATGATGCCTCCCCTGCCCGTATTTGATCGTATCAGAACTATTACATTTTTTGCAGTTCATAAGCAAAAAAAAACTGAGATAAAAATTATATTTGAGTCGTTGTACAAGTGTTGGTATACGAATTATGAGGAAAATTGCAAGAGAAAAAAACCCGCAACTAGGTGCAGGGCGGAAAAGAGATCAAGAGACTAAGAGGAGACAGAGTTCTGGAAGCAACGAAGCGAGAAACCGTAGCCACGATCGAAATTGAGCTGGGGACGAACGAGGGACGAACCGAAGTACAGGTAATAGGAGTAATCGGAATCAGCGTAGGGACTAGACGACCAGTAGTAGCCGTAGGCAGCGATATACAGAGAACCATCGGGAGTACGATAACCCGCCATAGGAATCATAAAATCTAACTGAAACTGGGCGAATACTTTTGCTGCAGTATCCATTGATCCTGTGGTTAGATTTGACCAACTACAACTGCTAGTAGTACACGTATTTCCATAGGATGTTGCCCACGTACTAATCAGTCCTTTCCACTCTAAAGTACTAGGGATATGATAGCCGTCTGGACAAGGTCCTTGTCTGTCTGCTTGTGTTCCTGTTCCATTAGCGGAAGTAGTGTCACCTCTTCCTCATCGCAGATTACGATTATCTGAACTAT
>JAISKI010000043.1 GCA_031261265.1 Candidatus Peribacteria bacterium | reverse complement strand
GAATAATTATTTCGCCACTTCGTGGCTTATCCCGTAATTCTACGGGGTACACAGGGCGTTGCCCTGTGCTAGTATGTTTCGCCCCCTTGGGGCTAGTTATTTTGTAAATCTGACATTTTTATTTTTGCCTACTACTGTTATTTTAACTCTGCTGGTATAGATTGGCAATAAAATCTCTTGTAATTTATGATGAAAAAAATATGTACTAGAAGACACTATAAAAATAAAAATTTATTGCAAAAAAAACAAAAATGAAAACCTATTATGAATGCTGGCAAAGCCTGAAAAATTATCCAGAAAATAAGAACAGAATTCTCTTCTTTTCTTCTGGTGTTTTTTTCAAAACCTTTGAAACTGATGCGGAGTTTCTGTCTGCAAAATTTGGATTCAAAGTGATCATCAAGGGAGGCTATAGTACCGTAGGATTCCCTCATCAGTCAGAGGTCAAGTATTTGTCTCAGCTCCAGGAGGAAAATTATAGTTATCAACTCCTCAAACAAGAAAATGGAGAAATTGTCTTGATAGATGAATTCGAGGGGGAGAGTCCGCTTTCTTATGAGGTTGAGCAAATTGTCTATCGAGAAAAGAAAAAACCAGAAATTCCAACTGAGGAAAGTCCTCGTTTTACGTCCTTTTTGTTGGAGCTTTCTCAGCTTATCCAGAAATATCTTCCTTAGAGTCTGTACTTCATGTCCCGATTCAGAGGAGAGTCTCCACTCTTTTCTGATAGGGGGATGAGGCTTCTCATCAACTTCCCCACTGCCAGAATTTATCGAGTCATTAGCTTGGTAAAGTGTGCAGTTTGACAGAATTCAGTGATGCACTGTTCTCCGATCTTTCGGGGAGTAGTAGTAAAAGATGTATGCTCAGGGATGGGTTTACACAAAGTCCCCCCGTACAAAGCTACGGGGTTAAGTCATCACCCAACAACGCTTGCTGGCAACCGCAATTATGATTCCTCTGCTACGGTCAACAATCAGGGCAACAACGCCAACTATTGGTCATCTAGTCCGAATTCTACCAACGCTCGCAACTTGAACTTCAATCCGTCCAACGTGAATTCCAATAATAACAATAATCGTGCGAACGCCTTCTCTCTCCGTTGTTTTCAGCATTCTCTCTTCGTGGGGAAGTCCTTTTTATTCCATGATTCTTTATACCGATGGCAATGTATGATCAATTAACGGTATTTAAGACAAGTTATGATTTAGCGATTAAACTTTTTCAGACCATGCAAAATTTTCCCAAAGAATACAAATATTTATGGGGTACTGACATTACCCAAATGACGATGGAAATGCTAAAATATATTTATCAAGCAAATAGAGATTGGTCGGGGAGAGCTGAGAGTATTCAAAAATCTAGAGATGCTCTAGAGATGTTAAAATTACGTTGGAGGATCTATCGTGAATTAGAGGTCATTTCTGATAAAAAATATTTGGAATTAGTCCCGCTTTTTGAGGATGTTTCTAAACAATTAACAGGTCGATCAAAATGTTAGATAAAAATCTGCTTTTGGAAGATCTTTTCCAAGCCTATCTAGAGGCTCGTAAACACAAAAGAAACACACGTAATCAGCTCGCATTTGAGTTTGCTTTGGAGGAAAATATTGTGAAGCTTCGTGATGATTTATTTCTCAATACCTATGAAATTGGAAAAAGTATCTATTTTATCCAGCAGGAGCCAGTCAAACGTGAAATTTTTGCAGGGAATTTTCGTGATAGGATTGTGCATCATCTGGTTTTTAATTATATTTCTCCTCTCTTTGAAAAAACCTTTATTTACGATTCCTATTCTTGTCGTGTAGGGAAAGGGACCTCCAAGGGAGTAGAGAGAATCTCAAAATTTATTCGTTCTTGTTCTGAGAATTATCAGAAAGAATGCTGGGTTCTTAAATTGGATATTCAAGGGTATTTTATGGCGATCAATAAAGACTTATTGTATCACAAAATTGAGAAAACCCTCCTCAGATATGAGGTACAGAGGACGGGTACAATACTCGTTCCTACCGATTGGTTATTGTCGTTAATTCGCCAGATTATTTATAATGACCCCACCAAAAATTGAATCTTCAAAGGTAAAAAATCTGACTACAATTGACTACCCCATACCAAAAGCCTTTTCTATGCTCGCCCCAATTGCTGACTGCCAATCTGAAATCTGACCAGTCAGCTTTTTTCTAATATCTATCTCAATGAGTTTGATCACTATGTAAAAGAAGTATTGGGGATCAAGTATTATGGACGTTATGTGGATGATTTTGTACTTATTCATCAGGATAAAGAAGTTTTGCTTCAAGCTATTCCGCATATTCGTACTTACCTTCACGATCAGCTTCATTTGATTCTCCATCCTCAAAAGATGTACCTTCAACCGTATGCTAAAGGGGTTATACTTCTGGGGACGGTCATCAAACCTTACAGAACCTATATGAAAAAGAGAACCTTAGGGTTCTTTTATCAAAAGATTTGCTCTTATAACCAACAATTGGCATTAGCGGAAGATGCTACCAATACGGAGCGTATACAAGAGGTTTTGTTGGTTTTTTTTCAGGTGGCTAATTCCTATCTTGGTTTTCTTTCCCATTACAAGAGCTACAAAAAGAGGAAATACTTTTTAGATCAAGTGGTATCTCCGAGGGTTTGGGAGTATTTTAGCCGGAATGAGGAGTATACTAAAGTGATTCCTAGTAAAAAATAGAAAAATTCTCGTTCGCCTACATAATTATATCGCGGAGAAGCTTAACTTGTTTGAAAAGTCGATCCAAGCGGGATCATTGATTTGTACGACAAACGTCTTATTCGCTCCCTGGGTGATGAGATAGTTCTCTCCTGGAGAAACAATAGTACTATTAGGTTCACATTCATAAATTCTGATCGCAGGAGCGATTTCGAGGTTTTCTTTTTCAGAATATTTGATTACGTTGATTACAGAAGTACAGTAGGCACTTGCCTGTCCAAAATTCTCTCTAGCTACACTGACGGAATAAGAAATATTTGCAGAAGGGAATTTCATACTGTAGCCTCCTCTATTGGAGGTGTAAGTGAGTCCTTTTTCTTCATTAAGTGGAAACTGAGGGACTTTGGGATCTCGCACTATAGGAGTGATGATCGTAGAGCTAGAGTCTGTTTTTTCTTCTTCTTTTGGAGGAGCTGGAGTCTCTGCTGCAGGAGGGGTAGTTTCTGATCCACTAGCATTTAGGGCTCCTTCTATGGTTAAGGTTTGAAGTTTCCCTTTTGCTGGCAAACTAAAGTCTACTAAAATAGTACAAGAAATAGCGTGAGAAACCCCTTGTCCTTGGATCGAAGCGACTAATCCCTCTTGTTTTAGGTTCAAGGTGGATGTCGTAATGGTTTGGAGTTTTTCTTCGGTATTTTGGCAGATACGTGGAGCAGCAAAATTTACCCAGTCTTTCATGACTTTAGCGTTTGCGAAGATGATGAGATCCTTGAGTTTTGTGATACTGTCTTCGGTTGCATCGTTGATGAAGATTCCCCGCCGATCTCCATTAGCCACAAATCGAGAATTTGCTTCATTTAATTTATAATAGGTATCTCCATTTGCGGTGACGAAACTACGTACTGCAGACTGAGAAAAGGTTTCGGCGAGTCCTTTACAGTTTTTATCGGGATTAGAGGGATTACATCTAAAATAATTTATGGTGATGTCTTTATCCGTTTCGAGGTCAGAAATCTTGATTTCTCCGTTTTCTCCTTCATTTAAGAGTAAAAATTCTTCAAAAAAGGCTGGGGAAAAATGGATTCCTGCACTCAAAAGGTAGACTCCTGCTGAATCACCGAGGACGATATCCGTAGAAGTTCCTGTTTTGATTCAGATTTTTTGTCCTGATAGGGCAGTAATTTCTACAATAGGATCCCCTTGATAAAATTTTTCTACGATTCCTGTGCTTTCTACGATTCCTTCGTAATCTCCTAGATTGATATTTTTACTTTTCACACCGATGATCCCGTAGGTTGGATCGCTAATAGTATGTGTGTGGGTCAAAATATCTCCATCTGCTTTTAACGTCCCTTGGAGGGTGATTTCTTGTCCTAGAGAAAACTGAGAGGAATTTTCACTGACTCCAGAGAGGTTTGCAGGAGCGAAGAAAAAACGGTATCCTAGATATCCTCAGGTGAGGAGGACGAGTATTCCTAGCACAATTCGGATCCAAGTGTAAGAAGGTGAGGATTGTCTTTTAAAAGATCTGGTATTGGACATTTTCTTTTGAAAGAAGTCATTTCTCTCTGCCATGGTGATAGATAATAGGATAAAAAATCTGTATCTCTATCTCTAGAGTCTAAAAAAAATCCTTCCCTTTGCAAGTTAACTTTTTTTATTCAAAAGGGTTAGAGATAAGCTCTGGAATTCCTTCATGGTGTCAGTAATATCATTCCAAAACATTTGATGCTGAGATAGGAATATTGCCATGATACTTTCTAAGTCAATGCTTTTTTCGCGGCTGGCCGTGAGGTCTGCATTTACAAAAAATTGTGGACTTTGTTCGAGGTCTCCTTGTTTTTCTACTTCTATGTCATAGGTGACCTGAGACATCATAGTATCTGACATATTCATAGTAGTAGGATTCTGTACCAAGACATAGGCGTTTATACTGTTGGGATTATCCAAAGGATTCGCTATCCCCAAGGCTTCTAAGAGGGTAGTGTGTTCAGATGTTGTTTGTTTCTCTTTTAGTTGTTTGGAAACTTCTTGTATGGCTACCCTTTTTTGGATGGTCTGATCAAAGGTAAAGGTAAGAGATTTCCCAAAATTGATGTTGCTCGCTGGATTGTCGAGAAACTCTTTTTGTTGTTCATGTATTCATAGTTCTCCGCTCTTATCTAAACTATCTACTACCCCTAAAAGCTGACTGTATACTTCTTCAATACTAGTCACTATGGTTCCTCCTGGCGAAAAGTTTTTATTACTGGTAGGGACGGTACAGATTTTTACAATGAGAATGGGTCCTAATCCTGGTGTTTTATAGGGATCAAAAAGATCAATATCGGAAGAATCTCGTTTTTCACAGATACACATCGCTTTACAAGCCAGTTTTTTATCAAAAGCTAACCCATCGCAGGAACTGAAACAGCTTTCTACTTTTTCTATAGCTTTTTCCATATCACTGGGATCCTCGAGTTGAAGCACTCCTCCAGAGCCACTTACGGCGTTGGGTGGTGGCGGTGTGGTCCCTGTGGCAGGCTCCAGGTAATCATCAACTTGGTCAATAAGGTCTTCTATATACTCTTGGTATTCTCAAAAATCAACCTCATCTGCATTTGGTAGGGTGGTGGTGGGAGTGGAAGTATTCTCTTCTAGGTCTTCGACTTGATCCAATGCTCCAATACATATCTGTCCTCCAAATAGGGTGGTTTGAGAGGTGGTAGAAAATCCGTTTTCTCCAGGTCTTTCTAGAAAATCATTAAACTCTGGGTCATCATTGGGATTGATCCCTGGGATCGTGGTGTCTCCCTCGGGAGTTGTCCCACCATTTTCTGATCATTGATTATTTCCTCCTGTATTTCATCAGTTTGCTCCGCCATTTCCTCCTGGAATGGTTCCTGGTTCCATTTCACCGTTTCCTGTGTTCCCTGATGGGGTTTCTCCTGGAGTTGTTCAACTATTACCTTCGTTCCCTGCTCAGCTTTTTCCACTGCCTTTTCGGTTGGGTAGATGATAAAAGGCGAGTTGGTAAGGTTCTTGTACAGATTCAAAGAGTATTCTAGAAATGGCACTGATATCGTACATGAGATCATAGGGTGAATCCTCTAGCGAAGTATTCCAATATTTATCTTGTCCTACTTGTGCGGTTTTTACGGTCTGCATACGTTCTTTTCTAGCATTTCCTTCGCGATACCGTGCTTGAAATTTCTCTTTACAGTCGGTCATCACGTTGCTTTTAAAATTTCCGCCATAATAACATTGATTAAATTCTGTACAAGCTTTTTCTACTGCTCAGAGATCGGAGCGAGCATCTATAAATTGGTTAGATTTTTGGGCTACTTGTGCTCCCATGTTGGCACGGAATCCCTCTTCGAAATAATACAAAATACTTGAAATCTTTTTCTGAGAAAGGGAGCATCCTTTCATTTGGAGCTGTGTAGCAATTTCGCTGATCCCTCCAAGGACGAGTTCCGTTTTTTGGCTCTGAATTTCTTCTACTACTGCACCGAAAGGATCTGCTGGGAAACTTGCTTGATAGGATCTCTCTAAATAACTGTCCTGTTTTCTGGTGGCAATGATTTTATTGAGATAGTCTGCAATACCTGTATCGAAGCTCATATCTAAACTTCCAGCAGAAAAAACCTGACTCATTGCTGTGCAGAGTCCCAAAAATAATAAGGTAAGGAATGGTCTAATACGGTGGCTGAACATTTCTGAGTTTCTCATATAAAGTGTAAAGTGGAGTGACGAGTTTGGCGATGTAGTTATCTCTGAATTTGAGTAGCTCTTCCTGATAGAGCACTAATCCGATATGGAGAGGGTAGGTGGTAGCGACTTCTTCTAATTCTTTGAGGGAGGTCATGAGAGCTGTTTCAAACATTTCTCTTTGCTGGATGATTGCATTTAATTCGATGAGATGTGCGGTTTCTTCGGCGACAGTTGGTTGTATGCTCTTGAGCCAATTGATATAAAAGTCTGTAAATAAACGGTAATTGAGATACTCATTCACTACGAGATTTTTGAAATAGTCATTGAGTCCTTTTGTTTGATCTCCAGAGAGGTGGAGTCCGCAAGCAATATTGGAAACCTTTTCTCCTCTCGGGCTACAGTCTGTATTGGCTAGACTCATCTTTCGAAGTCCTTCATTGTCAAGGATCACGAGAGATTGGAGTGATTTGTAGAGAATCTTCTGATTATTGTCGATTAGGGTAGAGGTTTTTGGATAGCGTTTCTGATACTCCGATCTATCACTCTTGCTCATGTTAAAGTAGGTTTCAAAGATCTTTGCGATTCTGTCTTCTTTACTTTTGAATACTTCGTTGGAAGGAACTTGTAGTACTTCAGCTCGTTTGATCTTGAAAAGATCACTCATGAGGGTTTGATACACTTTTGAGCTGTAGCGAGAGAAATCGCATTCATTTTGGCTATTCCCACTGCCCGAAGCACAGAGGTCTTTATTAGATTTAAATTGTTGGAGATTCAGCTTTTTTGCAAAGTTTTCTTTGAACACACTTTTGATCAGTTCATTATCTTTGTCTCCTCGTTTTTCGGAGTTTCGTGATACACAGAGTGCACGGAGAAAGAGAGAATTTTTAGAGGAAAAATAGAAGGTATCTCCTGTGAAAAGGAGAGCTCCTTGATCTGTTAAAGCCTTTTCACAATAGAGATTAATCACGTTTGCTTTATATGCTCTAGAAGTTTTTCGGGATTCGCTCGGACTAACTGCATTTGTTAACATAAAAAGTTCTGGGAGGAGAGAGGTATCTATTCCGTAGGTGATGCCAGCAGTGCTGAGCAATAGTAGTATTCGTGCGTATCCGATCTTTTTCAGCATTTTTTCTTATCAAGTAAAAGAATAATATTATCCTGGTCTACATCCTTTAGTACCTTTGTTTTCACATTGATATTCACAGATATCTCCCAAGATTTTGAGAAGAGGGGGGATATTGTCAGTACCATCCTTTATGACTGTTTCTAGGGCTTCAATCTGCTGTACAATGCTAGAAAATTGTGAGGTTTGGCTAGTGTTTTCTGCTATAATAAAGTCTGTAGTCATCCTATTAAAAAGCTTTTCTGCTTCATTTACCGAGTCTGTAAAGGCGAGATGCAATCCTTCATTGAAATTTTCATTGTAGGAGCCCCCCAATTTAGCTATTATTTGTCTTTTTTCTGATTCTGTGAAATGGAGATTTGCAAAAGTTGCTTCATCCGTAGCTGGTTTCCCCTTGGCTCGATATTTTGGATTCCATTCTCGGGAATGAAGATTCTCTATATATTCTTTGGAGGTATTTATTACTGCTACTACTCCATTTACACTACTCTTTACACTACTTTCTACGAGAGATACGGTTTTCTTTGCTATGTCGTTCATTGCTCTTTTTGTGGAGGTGGTGGGTGTAATAATTCTTCTTCGTCCTTTTGCAGTCGTTTCGGTCATTTTGGAGGTATCGAGTCCGTAGATGGTTCTGAGTTGTTGGAGTTCATACTTATCAAAATATTTTTCGGCGATTCCTTCTCTTTTTACTCCTTCTTTTAGAGAGGAACCTTTGAAAAGTGCTTTAAATAATCTCACAGACGCGTCTGCGATGGTCTTCCCAGCTTCCTTTGCACCATTCCCCACCATACTGGTAGCATTCTTTAGGCGGGATCAGATTCTTTTACTCATGACACTACAGTCCATAGGTCATCGTGCTCCTGTGTATTCTTTTTTGAGATTTGCTAGGGCTTCGGGATTGAATTTCGCTCCATAAAAGGTACCAAAATTGCTTAAAAAGCTGGTATTTCTGAAGGAGAGAAACATTTTCATCCCTGCATTCATTCTGGTTAAACTAGTCAAAATTGCTGAGTAGGTGGTTTTGTCTGTGCGTACCTCCCCCGTAAAGAGTCCTTCGTTGACGTATTGTTGCACAATGGCTTGTAATGCACCGCCATCTTCATTAAGCGTTCCGATAAGATTTGCACGCTTTCCCAGTGAATAGGCAATTTGTGAAATTCTGGTTTCTATCTGTAGTAAACTTCTCCAATCTCTGACGATCGCTCTATTCTGAAAGAGGATCGCGAATCCTTCCAAATTAGAAGAGACGACAGATGCACCCGCGAGTGCAAGAAGTACGGTGGTGGTGACGGTTGCACTCCCCAGTCTTCTAGAATTATTTCGTAGGGTGGAGATGACCGTATCTAATGCGTTATTTCCTGTGGTCGGGAGGCGAAGCGTTTCTGAGGTAAAGAGTCCTCTGACACTGAATTCTGTTTGAAATATTTTTTCTCCTAATACTCCTCCTAGCAATGCTGATGAGATGTCTCTCTGAAATTTTTGGTAGAGGAGCATGGTCTCTCCTGGTGCACCACATACGTCTGATTGAGTGTCTGGTGGCTGAGAAGTTTGAGCAAGAGAAAAAGCTGGCTGTATCAGCAGTATCAAAGCGAGAATGATGCTACAAAGCTTCTTTTTCATTGGAGAAAGAAAATAAACACTTTCAGTATATAAACTCGCAAGTGAATTTCAAACAAAAAACACCCCCCGAAGAGGGGAGTGTAAAAAGGTTGATAAGAAGGTTCTCTTTATGCGATTGGAGCCTGTTCTACAGGGGCAACAGCTTCTGGGGCTGGAACTTCTGGAACAATTGCTTCTGGAGCTGGTGTTTCTGGCAGGGGAGTTGTTTCAGAAGTGGGTACATATACAGGTTGTTGGATTGCCCCTTCTGCTACGCTTTCTTCGGGTTTTGCTATATCTTGTACTAAATTTGTAGCTTGATTGATTACATTGGATCAGATTTGTCCAATTTTTGAGTCCGCAATACTGGCTCCTACTGCTGAAGTAGCAGATTCTACGGTATTACTTACCTTATTAATAGTAGATTCTCCAAAGTTTTGTACAGAGCTTACAGCTCCTGTTCCTAGATTTACTGCTTGATCAGCGACTCCTTCTGTAATGTTTACTGCTTTATCGGCAACATTTCCAACGGTATCAGCAATTCCTTGGAAAACGCTACCTCCTACAGGAATTTCAGATGCGACGGTATTCATGGTGTCTTTTCCTACTTCAACTACTCCTACTGCAGTTTGTTTTCCTGCGTCTACGACTCCTCCTACTACTTGTGTCCCTGCGTTTACCGTGGTTTTCGCAACATCAGTGATGGCACCCATAGTATTTTGGAGAATATCCCCTCCTTGATTATTTTGTATAGCACCTCCTACTCCTTGAGCAGTGGAAGTCCCTATGTTTACGGCAGTCTGAGCGACTCCTCCTAATACGTTTGCTCCTGTTTGGAGTGTTTTTCCTGCAACGTCAGCTACAGCACCAAACTTAGAGAAAAATCCTTTTACTTTACCGAAGAATCCTTCTTCAGCTGCGGGAGCTGGTGGAGGGGTAGTGGTTTGAGCTACGGGCTGTGCTGGCTGAGCTATGGGTGGCATAGGTTCGGCGATAGGTTGCTGTATGGGTTGTGCAGAAACCTGCTGTACAGCTTGATTTTGATCTTGTGTTTGTGTTTGATCGGTCATTGTGATACGATAAAGTAATAAAACCTTGATTTAATATTATATAAAAATCTGATTTTTGCAACTTTTTATCTACTTTTTGTAATTGACTTTTCTGTTTAGGGTGTTTTTTTGCAAATTTTTGATAGCACCAAAATGAAAAAAGTGATAAAAAAACTTGCAATTAGAAAAAAAATCTGTAAACTAGCACCTGTTGAATTTTAGTGATACAATCAAAAAAGGAGGAAAGGAATAAATTCCAATCCCCCTACCGAAAGTTGTAGGCAAATACGCTTTTTTGTGGGAATGGTTGCTACCAAACCAACCCGCCGGAACATTCGGACGATACTGGCTTCGCTTGTCGCTACTAATTCCTGTATCTATCAATCTGCTGTTTTCTTGTCTAATACCGACAAGCTTTGCTAGATTGCTGATAAGCAGTATATGGAATCAATAATAATAAGTCAAGCCTAAATTAAAAAAATCTAACATCATCAAAATTCAGTCTTTTATTCTTTAATTATATAACAAATGGCAAAAGTAATTGGAATCGACTTGGGAACCACAAATTCGTGTGTATCCTGTCTTATCGGAGATAAATCCGAAGTAATCGCAAACGCGGAAGGAAACAGAACGACCCCTTCTATCGTCTATATCAAAGGAGACGAACTTTTGGTCGGGGACCTCGCAAAGAGAAAGGCTATTTTAGAGCCAAAAAATGTCATCTACGAAGTGAAAAGACGAATTGGTCGCAAATACAGCGAGGTGAAAGATGATTTGAAAAAGATGCCGTATGAAACCAAAGAAGGAAAAGACGGTGGAGTGCTTATCGTAGTAGACAAAAAAGAATATAAACCTGAACAGATTTCAGCGTTCATCTTGGGAAAACTCAAAGACGATGCTGAAAAATATTTGGGGGAGAAAATCACGCAAGCGGTAATTACCGTGCCTGCTTATTTTAACGATAGTCAGAGAAATGCTACCAAAGCAGCAGGAGAAATCGCAGGTTTGAAGGTGGAGAGAATTATCAATGAACCGACTGCGGCAGCTCTCGCCTACGGTGAAGGTAAAGAGAAGAATGAAACGATTGTGGTATTTGACCTGGGAGGTGGAACTTTCGATGTGACCTTGCTGGAAATCTCGTCTGAGGGGACTTTTCAAGTGCTTTCTACTTCTGGAGATACACAGCTTGGAGGTGCAGACTGGGACCAGAGAGTAATGGATTACCTCATTGATGAGTTCAAGTCCAAAGAGGGCATTGACCTGCACGATAACGCTATGGCGATGCAGAGAATTAAAGATGAAGCAGAAAAAGCTAAAAAGCAGCTTTCCACGATGGATAGAGTAGATATTTCTATTCCATTCATCACCCAAGGGGCAGACGGAACTCCGAAAAACTTGGAGGTCGTGCTTACCAGAGCCAAATTTGAATCTCTTTGTTCAGATTTATTTAAACGTTGTAAAGAGCCCGTGCAGAAGGCTTTAAAAGATAGTATGCTCAAATCCAGCGATATTCACGAGATTATCTTGGTGGGAGGTTCTACGAGAATGCCTCAGGTGCCAGCTATCGTGAAGGAAGTCCTCGGAAAAGACCCGAAAGCTACCGTAAATCCTGATGAATCTGTCGCACAAGGTGCAGCAATTCAGGCGGGAATTATTCAGGGAGATGTAAAAGATATTCTGTTGCTCGATGTGACGCCACTTTCGTTGGCGGTTGAGGTGGAAGGAGGTATCGCTCACGTAATGATTCCTCGTAATACCACAATTCCTGCGAAGAAATCTAATATTTACACGACCGCTTCTGATAATCAAACTGCCGTGACGGTGCACGTGACGCAGGGAGAAAGGCAATTTGCTCGTGATAATAAGTCGCTCGGAATGTTCAATCTCGAAGGAATCCCACCGATGAGAAGAGGACAACCACAAATTGAGGTGACGTTTGATATCGATGCGAATGGTATCTTGAATGTGACGGCTCAGGAGAAATCCACGGGAAAACAGCAATCTGTGCAAATTCAGGGTTCAACCAATATTTCCGATGAAGAGATTGCTTCCGCTAAGGCTGATGCAGAGAAATTCGCTGAGGAAGACAAGAAGAGAAAAGAAGTAATAGAAGCAAAAAACTGACTTGAAACGCTGATTTATGCGATTGAGGGGTTGGGTCAGGAATTCAAGGAGAAGATAGAAGAAGCTGATAAAGAGTTGTTGAATAAGTTAGTTGCCGATGGGAAGGCGATGAAGGATAAAGAAGATGCGAGTGTGGAAGAAGTGAAGAATGAAACAGATAGATTGCAGAAAGAAAGTGAGCCTTTGTTTAAGAAGTATGCTCAGACGGCTCAGCCTGAGGGTGGGTTTAATCCTGAGGATATTGTGAAGGCTGGGCAAGGTCCCGTGGAAGGTGAAGTGATTGATGCTTAGTGTGTGTTTCAGCCCTTGCAGAGATGTAGGGGCTGTTTTGTTTTTAGATTTTGATTGTTATAAAAATGGCAGAAATATCTACTGGAGAAATGTCAGTAAAATGACCAAAACTTGAACTTAATAAAGATGATTTAAAGTTTTTATCAAAAATTTCTGAGAATCCTCTTTTAGGTCTTATTTGAGATCAAATAGCATTTTGGAGACGAAAAAATGCTGCTAAGATTATTGAAAAATCACGTAAATTTTCAGAAAAACATAATGTTTCATTAAATAAGATACCTTCAAAATTTTTGGTAGAATTTATGAATGATGCATCATTAGAGGAAGATGAAGATTTACAAATGTTGTGGGCGAAAATTTTATCAGGAGAAAGTGAAAATCCTAATTCATTTTCACTTAAAACACTAGAAATCCTTAAAGTAATGAATAAAAATGATGCAGAGATTTTTTTGAACTTAACTCGCTTTTTAATAATTGAAAGTAATGAAGTGGTATTTTTGCTTAATAATGAAAAATTATTAGAACAATATAAAATAAAATATAGTGATCTAATGAAGCTAGAGGAATATGGTCTAATTGTTCTCGATATCTCATTAGTACTATCTCTAGACATATCTACAGAGTGAGAAATTCTTAGTACTAAAACACAATTACTGTTATTAAAAAATAAAAATCATAATAAGATGTCGCTGAAAGCTTATGCATTAACAACTTTTGGAAGACAACTCTTTCAAATTGCAAACGATACAGTAGATGATTCATTTTTATATGAAGCTGGTAAAATTATTAGAAAAGAAAATCGAAGTATAATTACAACACTTCATAAAATACAACAAGTCAATAGTGATTGAACATTTACTTATGATAATACCGATTTGTTGCCTGAAATAGAAGAAAAGGTTAAACCACTCCAAAACTAAGAATAAGAGGACCAGAGTTGATGATACGTGAATTTGATGTTATATTTGATGTTTCTCGTGGGCGTATTTGGTGTTATTTGGACTACAAAAAGGATTTTTTTAGTATCATTTCATATCTTCTTTTATTAAATCAAATTGACACTCTTTATCATAGAAAATATATTTCTCCCAATCGTCAGGTATATCTTTTAAATTTGCAGGAAGATTTGTATTTCTTTTTTTCAGAAACATTCATCAACCTTTTAAATATCAATTAAAATTTCTAGGAATATATTTTTTCTTATTATCCAGTCAGCTATTTGCCAAACACATTGAGTATCCCAAATTTACCTTATAGGTTCTATTGAGATAGGCGAGAATTTTTTCATAAACTTGTTCTTCTAAGTTTCAAATTTTACTGTCAACAAGAGTAAAATCACCGTGTAGTAATTTGTGTCTAATTCATATTTCTTGCTGAAATAATTTATCTGCTAATTTTTTTCATAGTATATCTTTTCTTATACTCTTCCTAGTTTTTCCTGTTGAGAAAGAGTCCACAGCTCCACATAATGCAAATATTTTCAAAAATCTATTGTCGGCAACAGTATAGGAAAGCATATACTCAAAAAAGTAATTGTTCAATGTTTTTAGTTTATTATAATCTTCAAGTTCTTCTTTCTGTAATAATAAACCTCATTCTTCTTTATTATTAACCAAAAAAACATAAAAAACTCAGTCATTATCTCCTATTTTTTCTATAAGAAAAGGTTGTTTGAAAAAGTCTATTTCACATTGACTGACAAAAGATAGTCTGTTGATTATCGGATAAAGCCCAACTACGAATGTATGGTATGCTTTTCCCCAATTTTCTCATTTTATTTCCTTTTCAATCCAAAGGTTTTGGAAAGGAGAAAGAGTGTCATTCCAATTTTTGATAATATATCCATCTATATTGATATATGGTTCTGTTTTACTATCAATTAACATCGGGCTAAGACTAGCCAAACTCTTTGCTTTTGTTTGGATTTTATACGAGTTCATCATATTCTTTAACAGAAATAAAATAAGTTTACTAAAGCTATAATAGTATATAAAATCTTCCCTATAAATCAATGTAGTTGCAGAGTTCTTTATGCAAAAATTGCATTTCTCTTGATTTTTACATACTAATTTCATATATTACAAGTGCCAAATCACTATTTTCTTATGAAAAAGTAAGGCAATTTGCGATTGATCTGCAAATTTGTCTTTCATAAGATGCTTTTGTATAGTGGTTTGGCGACTCGATCATTCGTAAGTTGCCTTTTTTTATTCTGTAAATATGTTAAGGTTATGACAAAATTGGCTTTTTTTACACATTTGTTATGTGTAGTAATTGTAAGAATTATCGCCGCGATTGTTATTTCATCAACCGTCTGACTTTCAACAGGCTGAGAGGTTTGATTTGTTATGCTTTGATTAGTATGGGAAGGATCTCTAATTTGGTTTTGGATAGTAGCTCGACACCGCTTAAAGACACTAGGTAAAAGTCCACGATGGACATTGTTTTTTTTTCTTTGAATCGGGCTTGTGCCAATTATAATGTGCCTTTCTAACAAAAAAAGGATCAAGCATATTTACAAAGAAAATGGCAGGACATATGAAGAAATAGAAGTAGTAGATGAAAGAGAATGGAATGAAGAAGAAAATGGCGATAATAATGATGACGATGAATATGATGAAAAGAAAAAGAAGAAACAACAAAATAAAGATACTTCAATGTATGATGAAGTTATGCAAGAACTCGTAGAAGAAGAAAAAGAAAAGGCAAAAACATTGTTGAAGGAAAAATATAGAGAAAAGGTAAGGGAGCATCTGTTGAATGGAACAGAAGAAAAATTGTTTGAAGTTGAAACAAAAAATGAATGACTAAGAAAACACAAAAAAGTTCAATCAAACCAAATTCCAACTTACAGAGAACGACTTAATGAAACAGGGCAAGAAATGTCTATCGAAAGCAAAGCAGAATATGAACAAATCCTCACTCTTCTTGGGAAGAAACCGAAAGAATAAAATTAAAATTTTATATTATTTTTTCGATTGTAGGGACAATGTTTGCGTTGTCCTAATATGTAGGATGATAAAAATCCGTATTTTGAACCATTGCATCGTGTGATTGTATAGGTGAAACAACCCCTCTTCCGTCCTCCCTCTCCCCTGACAGGGAGAAAAACTATATTCAACGAACGAACCCTTATTCGGAGTTTTGTCAGCCGATATATCGGCTGGACAGTCCCGCAGTACTGCGGGAAAGTGAGCAGGGGGGTGTTAACAGGTCTGCCCCTACGTGAATTTGATGTTGTATTTGATGTTTTGCGTAGGCGGTGGATTTGGTGTTATTCGGACAGGTGCAAGACCTGTCCCTACATTGATGATACGTGTAATGTTTGGTGTTGTATTTGATATTTCGCGTAGGTGTATTTTCCATAAATTATATCATACTGTCAAAAATGTAATGAATAATCTCTTGAAATCCTGTATAATTTTTTTATGATAATGGAGATTTATATCATCTTATATTATGAAAATTATCTTCTGAAATACTTTTCTCAAACAAGCAGAGAATTATAACATCACAATTGATGACCTCGAAAATCGATTGGAACATCATTTTCATTCCTGCCTTCCTCTCTGTTCTCCTTTACCTGATACGACTATCTATAAAGGCTATTATTCAGGAGTGGAAAGAATTATTATGTTTCACAAAACCACTAATGGACTACTTATTCCTGTTTATATTGGCGATAAACATGATCCTATCACTAAAAATATTATCTCCAATATCGTAAAACAGTATGCCGATAAGCGGTTTGATATCATTATCCACGACCTAGAACATCACACATACAAAATTAGACATATCAAAACCTAAAAAAGATTTGCATTTTCCAGGACTTTTGCTATACTTTGTATATACAAGATTTACTTTTTATCATTATCTCAATGACTACCGCCACTACTCAACTCAATATCAGAATTCCTATACAACTCAAACATTCAGCACAAAAAACTGCTGAAAAAAAAGGAGTAAAGCTGAATACTATTCTCAATTATTTCTTAACAAAATTTGTAGAAAATCCTGATGTAGTACAAATTCAGCATGATATTGCTATGGAAAGGATTTTTGATCAAGGAGTGGTTGATTATACCACCAGTCCAAAAGGAAAAAAGAAACTCAAAAGACTGAACGATCTATTGGAGAATATCTAGTCTAACACACTCCCTTCAAATCAAATACCACACCACCTTTCTCCATATCCCAAATCCCGTTCTCCAAATTGACCAGCATTTCATCTGCTTGTTGAGGATTGATATTTCCAGATTTGAAAGCGGAAGCTATCGTGTCTTGTAAGGCATTGACTGCATTCTGCTTTTTTTGCTGATGAGTGATTGTATCTTGCAAATCTTCTAGTTCTTTTTCAAAATTCCCTTTCTCAATATTTTCCAAGGTGGTTTTAGCTTGTTCGGGAGTAATGATATTTCTCTCCACTTCTCGATCCAATTGTTTTTTTACTTGAGCTAACGTTTTTTCCAAAGCATCTGTTTCACTCACGTTTTCTTCGGTGAGCTCTCGTTCTAACTGTTCTTTGAGTTTCCATAGCAAAGCGACTTTTTCTTCATAATTGAGCGGTGCTACGTGGTCTTTCGGTGAAGGAACGACCTGTCTTTCTATGTGAATCAGCTTTTTTAAATCTTTCATTCCTTCTACGGTAAAGGACATCTCTTCACAAGGTCATTGTGGATGAAATGCGTGAATACTAGGTAATGTTCCATAGGAAATTCCCAAAAGAACTGTGGCGACCAATGTTTTTGCGATAAGGCGATTTTTGTTATTCATCAGGAATGATTATAAAAAATAAAACAAATCTGATTACTTTGCTTATAGAGATGGACCTTAAAATAATCTAAAAATCTTTTTTCTCAAAATAAAAAGGCTCTCTTTGTAGAGAACCTAGAGGAGGGGAGTCAAGTCATTGTTTCTATATACTAGGGGGTTCTGGAACAAACGAATTGTGTTTCTCCCAAAATTTTTGGCTTGCTGAGCTTATGGTATCACCTTTCACAATTTCAATTCACAGTTTATTAGCGATTCCTTGATAGATATATCCTGCAAATCCTTGTCATTGATATTTGGTTGGTAAGCCGATATTTCCTACATAAGCTTGATTCTTTTTAATATATCTTACATCATTCGGATCGTTGGTTGCAATTCTTTTTTCTTCATCTGCATAATTTATGATCACGTGCATAAATCCAGAGTGTTGTGTGGTATTTCCTCTATTGGTATCTGAGTCAAGGATCAGATTATCTTTATAATACACTTGAATATTCTGAACTGTTCAAAATTCTGATTCTCTACTTCTTCCTAGTTCAATAGTAAAATCACTCTGTTGAATATTCGGACTATTTTTTAAGATGTTCTCTGTATTTTTAAGGTTGGACGGTTTGTTGCTGGTTTGGTCATTGCTTTCTAATGTAATAGAAAAGCTGACTTCTTCCTCTGTATTTGGTTGAATTTGTAAGGCTTCAGTTTCCCGATTTTTAGGATGAGTAATGACAGGTTCAATACAGAAAAAGCCTTTATTCTTTTCACTCCATAGCCAAAGATATTTGAATTTAGGATCAAAAGTTAATGTTAGGGTTCCGATCGTAGGAACGATAACTTTCATATTTCCTGGATTTGGAATTTTTATTACTTCTTCTCCATCCAGCCAAGCCCTTTTTTCTTCATTAGATAAGCTAATGTCTTCTACTTCTAGATTATGCTTTTCTTTAAGAGGCACTTTATAGTATGTATGATGTCCAGGGGCAAAAGGCATTACTTTATTGTCTTGATTAATAATATGTAGTGCAATCGTTGCTTTATTTCCTTGTAAAGAAATATCTTCTTTTACAAAAAAATGGTAGGGGAATTGTTTAAAATTTTCTTCA
The DNA here is from genome assembly GCA_031261265.1 of Candidatus Peribacteria bacterium. Next base: position 6,575 of record JAISKI010000043.1, on the reverse strand, counting down.
TTACTTTGAAAAGAGTAGGAGACCGTATTGTCTTTAATAGCTCATTTTTCTCGTTGTTCATCTCTTAAAAATCCATGTTGTTGTAAATTATACCTGTATTTTTCGTTTTGTTCTGGCGTGAATGGACCTGCTTGTGGGCCCATAAAAAAACCTTCTCTTAAGCTTTTGTCGGAATTTCTGATATATATATCGGAATATGCTATATTGATTCCGTTTAAAATGAGCGAAGCAATACTCAATCCTCTTTTAGGAGATACACTTATACTGGAGTTTTCAGCAACGAAAGTATCTAGTGGAAGTGGGTATTTATCTTGTCCCGAAAATAACCATTGTTCATTAAATATTTGATATAATTCCTTTTCTAATGCTTGACTAGCATATTTGCTACTTGGGTTGTCTACCAGTTTAATTTCTTCTATCATTTAGTGTGATATAGATATGAAATAAAGACTTTCCTACTTCTCATTTATCACTAGGACGCATTATTGATGTTGTCCTATGTGGTTTGGTTATGTATGGCGTTATTCGGACGAGGCAAGCCGTCGTCCCTACAAACTAGGATTTTCTATTTTTTGTAGATTTTATATTTTACTTCGTTTTCCATTTCACTCACGATGCTAAATCATTGGCTATATCAGCTTTTTGTTCATCTTTACCTTGTAAAGTTATTTCCAAGAGGTGTCTTTTTTCGTCTTCCAGCCAATTATTTCCTTTTTCAGTCATACTTTCCAATAATGCTTTTGATTGATGCCCAATGCTGATTATTTTATCGTTTGATAACTCTGATATATCTATTAGTACATCAATCTTTCTCTTATTTTTTAGTTCATTTCTGATATGCTTTCTAAAATCTTCATATGCTATAAAATTGGCAAACACTTCCGTAATTGGTTGGTTATTCCATTCAATTAAGGTATTAACTGTTAGAGTGTTCTCTAAATCCACTCTTGTATTTATCTGCTGTAATTCATTAGGTCTTTCTTGTAATTTTTTTTCATATTCCATTAGTTTAATTATAAAGAACTAAAATTCTACCTATCATCAACCACCACAAACCCCCTTCTCTCAATCAATCTTACCTCATTCTTATCATTCACACTAATTACCCCATTTCTATCCGTTGTGAACTTCTGAATTTCATCACCAATCAGCAGTGAAACGGTTGCATTTTCATATCCAGCAGGGAAAGCGATAAAAAGCTGACCATTTTTCTTTCCTCAGCTGATGTCGGTTTTCACTTCGAGCAACGGTAATTCATCAAAGGTCTTGACCGTGATGCCGAGTCCAACTACTTTTTCAAGTTCCATAATGGCTGAGCCACCTTTTCCGATGATTTTCCCTTTTACAAATTCAGGGACATAGAGCTCAATTCCATTTCCTTTCATTTTCACGATGAAGTGGCTGTTCAGGATTCCACTCAGCTTTTTTTCTATTCCTTCTTTTGCATAACTGTGAATACCTGGCTTTCCAGCAATTCCACCCGCACCAGCCATTCCTTCTTCGGGGATAGGCATTACCACGACCTGCTCACCGAAGGTGTAAATCTCGTAGATTTTTTTCTTGCTCAGAAACGAGCTCACGATAATCACGGGACGAGAAAGGTCTTCACTGGTCATTCCCTCTGGGACTTTTGCCGTGAGTTCCAGTTGCAAAATTTCGCTGATTTGTCCTTTATCGATAAAAATCACGGTGTCTAGCACTTGCGGGATAATTCCCATTTCAATAGAACCGATAAAACGCTGAATACTGTCAATCGGCTTGGTGGCGTGGATTACGCCGAGCATTCCAATTCCCGTGAGCCTCAAATCTTTGTAGAGTTCAAAGTCAGGTTTATTTCTCACTTCATCATAAATCGTATAATCGGGTCTAGAAAGCAGAAGAATATCGCGGACTTCATCGTGGGTCCCGTGGGTGAAACTATATTGTACGACATCATCGTCCACCATCAAATCACGGGGACTTTCAATGGTTTTGATGATATGGTGGTCTTGATGATACACCTCCACGAGAGCTTGTACGAAGGTGGATTTTCCACTTCCAGGAGCACCCGATACGAGAATCCCTTTGGATTTATTTCTGAGAAGGTCAAAAGTTTCTTCGCTAAGAGCGTAGTCGGCGATGGTGGTTTTCTTTACGGGTTTCACGGCGGTGAGTTCTAGTCCATCAGAAAGGGGAGGATAGACGATGACAATTCTGTATGGTCCGAGTTGAAGCACTTTTGAGAGTTTCCTATCGATTTCGAGGAAGTTTCCTTTTTGGTTGGTGGCTTCGGCGAAGATTTGTTCAATGAGTGTGTTGAGTGCTTCGCTGGAAATTACGGTTTCGTCAAGGACGGCGTTTCGGTTTCCTGGGGTTCCTTTTTTTCTGAGGATGGGGCGGTCTTCCTTTAAGTGGAGCGACATCGTCGTTTCGTCGAAGAAGGGGTCGAGTGCGTATCCCGTAGCTTGTACGGGACCAGCTGAAGCTGGAGTGGTTGTGTTGGTTGGTGTGTTTGTCATTTGTGTTTTGTTGGGTAAGGGGTAAAAAGGCTGATTGTTATTTTTTGTATACTGCTGTGAGCATTCAATACATTGACTTATTATTTAGCTCAAATGACCATTCTTGGATATTTAATCCCATTCTAGTAGTATCTTTTTCTCTTGTTAATACTAGTTGCATATTACGAACATCTTTTATTTCTTTCTTACATTCATAAGAAGATTGAGATAAAAAGACATTAGGAAATTCTTTTTCTTTTCCTTTCAATCTGTTTATTTCTCTAATTAGTTCTATACTTATTTTTTCAAAATTTAATCCTGCTATATGAGGTCTATTAAATCCCTCTGGAACATTAAGAATTGCTAGATATTTATTATTTTCTTCTAATTCATATATTTCATTAACAACGAGGTTATGAACGGGAGCGAGTATCCTTTTTTCTGAATCAAAATTTTCTACTTTTTTTTTTGTTGCGGTTAATCCTTCAAGTAATGCTTGTTCCCCAGAAGTGCTATGTGAAATATTTTTTCCCGTTTTTTCTATTCCTTCCATTTTTTGGTATTAGTAGAGCAATAAAAGACATTCAAGTATAGTCTTTTTTTAGAATTTTGCAAAGAATAAGGGGGATTTTTGGGTGGGTGGGGTAGCAAACCCCCTTCCGTCGCTTCGTTAGGACAGAGCGAGCCCTGTCCCTACTTGCTCCTCCCTATCCGATAGATCGGATCCAAGCCCCCTTCTCAAGGGGAACCGCAATTTGTGATTATATGTTGTAGGGGTAAAAGGCTGAATTATCTATTTTTTTATCAATAGACTAGTCTGTGGGTAAAGTGGGAGAAACTCCCCAAATAAGGTTTGAGAGACCGGACAATAAAGATGGAGCTGAGAAGATCTGAGTTTCCCAATTTTTATTATCATCTGATTGAGTTCATCTGACTTGTTCCCTCCAAGCTTCATTAGGATTTGAAGGGTCATAGTATTTTTCTGGTCCATATTCATATCCGTATCGATCCCCATCATAATGGAAATCAAACATATTATCTTTAAAGGTAATGGTAAGGCTTCCTCCTTCTTTTATTCTGTTTTCTAATTCTTTATTTCCAATGCAATCTCATAAATATATTTTATTATTCCGTATTGTTTTGATTTTCTTCTGCTGGTCATCATAAGTAATAGATAGTGGAAATTGTTTTATGGATTTATTCAATAGGGATCAGTCACGCATAAACTTTTCTTTGTCCTTTGTCTTAATCTGTCTATCAACAGTCACCCTGAATCCTCATAAAACGTCGTTAAAAATACGATTGATATCGTTTGTTAAAACATTATTAATCTCGTTTGTCGATGGATTTTCGTTGGAAGTTGGTTTTTCGTTATTATTTCCAACAATAAGCTCTTTTTTGTCCATTTTCTTTTTTAGGTATAAAAGATACTCATAGTGTAGTCTTTTTTTGGGATTTTGCAAAGAATGAGGGAGATTTTTTGAGGGGTAGGATATTTATCTCCGTTTATCCTCTACAAAATACTCCTTTTTATCTGTGGGATTTACATATACTGTCGTTTGTTTTCCCATATACTTTTTACCTTCATTTAGCGATGAGATGTGGTATCTAACTTCTTTGATAAAGAAAGGATATTCCAGACATTGTTCACGATCAATCGGTTTGAGCACTAATTCATACTTTTTATAGTCTTCATCGTTAGGATCTTTTGAAAATAGATCTCTTACTCTTAATCAACATTGCTCTTCATTTACGACTTTACAGAGGATAGGGATCCAGCTTTTTTTTAATTCTTGTCTCCATTTTCGTTTTAGATAATATTTTACGGAGAAGAAGACTCCGATCGCTAAGATTACGAAAAGATAAACTTTAGTCTCCATGATAGCAGTGAGTTAAAACATAAAATGTTAGTGGTGTTTCGTGCAAGGTGAGTTTTTTTCTATCTCCATGTCATCAACACATCTACTTTCACCACGTCATATCGTCTATTTCCAGCACCTGCCCCTTGTTCCACAATTCGTCCACTAAAATTCAGCTTTATTCCTTCTTGTAGTTCTGTTTCAGATACTTTTCCTGTCCACAGTTCATATGGCACGAAAAAATGTTCAGCACGTTCTTCTGTTCCACGATACAGCACCAAATCGTTCTCTTTCGCTACCTCTTGACGACCGTTTATGGGTCAAACTCCTACCACTTCTACTTCTTCGTGATAGGGGAGTCGGTTTCCAGGCGGTGTTGGATCTGTATTTTCGTCTGCTGGGGCAGTGGTACAACCTGCAAGTAAAACCAGAGGAAGCATCAGGAGAAAGAGGCGTTTCATGGTCGTAGAGGGATAAAGGATAAAAAGTTTATTTTCCTAGGAGGAGTATTGCAAATAAGGATAACAATCTAAATGGGGAATGCAACGTAAAATTTTCTCGAGGAAGAGCCTCTTGCATTTTTATTACAAAACTTTATTCTCGTTTTCATGACTGCAGAAAAAAAATATTATACTATTCGAGAAGGAAAAAAAATCTGAATTTTTGATTCTTGGGCTGAGGTGCAACCTTTAGTCATGGGTTTTTCTGGTGCGAGGTATAAATCTTTTCCTTCATTAGCGTTGGCTGAGGAAGCATTGGCGAAAGGACGAGAGCCTTATTATCAAGCTACTCCGAAGAAGCAGATTTGGAAATCTCGTGAGGATTTAGAGGAGGTTCCGTTTGTGAAGGAGGCGATTGCTGTGGATGCAGCGTGTAGTGGGAATCCGTGAAAACTGGAATATAGAGGCGTAGATTTGCAGACGGGAGAGGAGATTTTTCATCAGCATTTTGCTCTTTGAACGAATAATGTGGGAGAATTTCTGGCGATTGTACACGGGTTGGCGTATGAAACCCCATCCGGTACCGCAGTCCTGCGGCACCACCTTCCCCTCGAAAGGGGAAGACTTCCAAAGGCTATCTACACTGACAGTAAAACTGCGATGAGTTGGGTCAGGCAAGGGAAATGCAAAAGTCTGCTCAGAAAAAAGGAGCCAGATTTGGAAGTATGGAAGGCGGTGGATAGAGCGGAGGAATGGCTGAAAGTGCACGGAATTCCGTATCAGCTCTTGAAATGGAAGACGGAGGATTGGGGAGAGATTCCCGCCGATTTTGGAAGAAAGTAAAATAAGATTACAGAAGATTATGCCAGAAGATTACTGAAGATTTTCTGTACTGTCTTTTGAAATCTTCAGTAATCATTTTTAATCTTCAGTAATCTTATGCAAAAATTATATTATACCACCATTTCAGCACCCTTTACCTATGAAATCCCGAAAATCAAGGGAAGCAGATTTTTTTGAACCTTTTTTCCTGTGGAAGAAAAAGAAAAGGCTGAGGAGCATTTGGAATCGATGAGGAAGAAATTTTATGATGCTACCCATCATTGCTATGCTTGGAGGATTGGGCTGAACGTACATCAGGATTTATTTGGAAATTTTGTGATAGACCCTAAATTTACCAGAGCTAATGATGACGGAGAGCCGACCAATACCGCAGGTAAACCCATTCTCTCCGTCCTTGAAGGGAAGCAATTGCACAATGTTCTCTTGGTGATAAATAGATATTTTGGTGGGACTTTGCTTGGCGTGGGGGGACTGATTCAAGCGTATACACAGGCTGCACAAGAAACGGTTCGCAATGCTCCCTTGATTCAAAAGGAAATCTTTGATGAACTCGCTCTAACTTTCACCTACGAGCAGACTTCTTTACTCACTTATCTTACCGAAAAATATGACGCAAAAGTGCTGGAAAGTTTCTATGCTACTGAGGTAAAACAAAAACTCCAAATCAACCGTGGGTTGTCCGAAGCTTTTAGAAAGGAACTATATGAAAGTAGTAAGGGTTCTCTGGTGTGTTAACCTGCGGTGGTAGGGTTCGTGATTTTCGTCCGTTTTTCGGGGATAGAAGCGTCATTGATACCAAAAATAGCATTTACCTTCATAGCGATATCTTCGACGGTTTCATTGATAACATACTTTTCAGCGAGCTTTTGGAAAAAAGTAAGAAGAATTCTGGTCAAAGTCCCTCTCGTAATATCAATATCTTCCTGCGTTCTCTTCATCTTAGCGATAAAACTATC
>JAISKI010000062.1 GCA_031261265.1 Candidatus Peribacteria bacterium | reverse complement strand
GAGACCTATATCAATAGTAAGCCTAGGAAAGCACTATGATATAGGACTTCACGGGAAGTATTTCATAGCACGAACCTCCATCTTCTTTAACCTGTGCATTTCGACTTGTAATTAATAATCAGATAAAAAAACTGACCTTCATTTCTGAACGTCAGCCTTCTTTTTTGTTAGGACATTACGAATCTCCTAGTATCCATGCATATTTCTATAATTTTCTCCGATCGGCAATAATCTACCGATAATTACATTCGCTTTCAAGTCAGAAAGGTTGTCGACTGCACCACGAAGGGAAGCTCCCACCATCACTCTAATAGTTTCCTGGAAGGAAGCGGCAGAGAGCCAAGAATCTGTCTCTTTTGCGATGGTTGTGAGTCCGAGAGCAATTCTCTGTCCTTTGGCAACCTGTTTATTTTGAGCGATGAGCTCTTCATTTTTCTGGATATATTCTTCGTATTTGATGTAGGTTCCAGGGATGAAACTAGATTCTCCTGGATCTTCGATGAAGACTTTGGAGAAGAGCTGTTTTACTACGATTTCCATGTGTTTGTCATTCAAATCTTGTCCTTGATCAGCATATACTTTTTTAGCTTCATTGATGATGTATCTTTGTGCTTGAATATCTCCAACAATAGCTTTGTAATCCATAATATTCAAGGCTCCTGTCGTCAAGATTTCTCCTTTGATGACGGTTTCCCCTGATTTATTTTTCTTGGGAAGGAGTCCATAGAGAGGTTTAGTGAAGACTTCTTCTACTCCCAAGATTACGGAGTCTTTATCTACTTCCAATACTTTTCCTTCTTCGTTTACTTTCAGTTTACTTTGTCCTTTGGAGGCGAAGACTCCACCTTTGGAAAGTTTTTGTCCGACTTTTACGCCACTTTTATATCCATCTTTGATAATATAGATTTTCTTTTGGATATCGGAAGTCACTTTTATTAATCAGAATTTTCCTCCTTCTGGAGTTTCTTCGAAATCGAGTACTCCGTCAAAGGGAGCTACGATAGCAGGATTTTTTGGGGGACGCACTTCAAAAAGCTGTTTAATCCTATCAATACCCGTTGCCATATCTCCTTGACCAGCGACTCCTCCCGCATGGAAGGTATCGAGTGTCAGCTGTGTGGAAGGTTCTCCAATAGACTGAGCAGCGATAATTCCTACAGGGATTCCGATTTCTACGGATTTTCTGCTGGAAAGATCCATTCCATAACATTTCTGGCACACTCCGCTTGCACAGTGGCAAGTAAGTGGACTACGCACTTTGATGTAAGGGATATTAGCGGTTTCGATCATGGTAATTTGTTGTTTGTCGACCATTTCATCAGCGTGCATGAGGATTGCTCCTTTTTCGTCAATGATATCTTCGGCAACCACTCTACCATAGATGAGGTTAGCAAATTTTTCTCCTTTGAGAGCTGCTTCATCTTTGGAATAAATAATATATTCTTTGGTTCCACAGTCTTCTTCACGTACAATTACTTCTTGACTGGCATCACAGAGTTTTCTGGTCAAGTATCCAGATTCTGCTGTCCTCAATGCAGTATCAGCTTTTCCTTTTCTTCCAGAGTGGGCTGCAATAAAGTATTCAATAGGTTTGAGTCCTTCTGCGAAGGAAGCTTTAATTGGAAGCTCGATAATTTCTCCTTGTGGATTTACCACGAGACCTTTCATTCCACAAATCTGGGTAAGGTGGGTCTGGGAACCTCTCGCTCCAGAATCAATCATCGTGTAAAGATCATTTCCTGGGAGGATGATAGGTTTCAACTGGACCTCCACTTCTTTTTTCACATTCGTCCATACTTCCACGATCATTCTATGTTTTTCCTCCTCAGAAAAGAATCCTTTATAGTAGAGTTTCAGAATTTCATCAGCTTTTTTATCTCCACCTTTAAGGATATCTCCTTTCTCAGTAGGGATTTTCATATCGAGAATATTGATAGATACGGCAGCGATAGTTGAATATTTAAATCCAAGATCTTTGATAGCATCGGCCATTTTTACGGTAGTTGGCATATCGTATTCATCAAATACTCTAGAAATCAGCTTCTTAATTCCTTTATTTCCCATAGTTTCATTCAAAAAGTCCATTCCTTTTGGGAGAGCAGTATTAAATATCACTCTTCCTACCGTAGTCTCTAGCGGTTCTCCATTCTGGAGAATGATGATTTTATCTTTGATTCTTACTTCTTGATTTTGGAATGCTTTGTAAGCGAGTGCTGGAGAAGAAAATCTTGCCATTACAGGCACGTTTGTTTTCCATTCTTCCAAGGTATTTACTCCTGGATATGCAGGATTGAAAAAGTCTGTAATGTAGTATACTCCAAGCACCATATCCTGTGAAAGTGAAAGTGTTGGCTCTCCTGATGCAGGTTTCAAGACATTTTTATCTGAAGCGATCAGATCACGAGCTTCTTTCTGAGCTTCGTCAGAGATAGGTAAATGTACTGCCATCTGATCTCCATCGAAATCGGCATTGAATGATCCACACACGAGTGGGTGAAGTCTGATCGTTTTTCCAGGATAGAGCTTGATCTTAAAGGCTTCAATAGAGAGTCTATGGAGCGTTGGAGCACGGTTGAGCAATACGTATTTGTCTTTGATCACCTCTTCAAGGAATTTCAAAGCAATCGGGTCTTCGTCTTTGATCAGCTTTTCTGCCTGTTTTGGAGTGTAGACGATTTTCTTTTCGATAAGTTTTCCGATGATGAACGGTGTGAAGATTTTTACCGCGATGTAGATAGGCAATCCACATTCATCAAGTTTCAAATCTGGACCTACTGTGATTACTGATCTTCCAGAGTAATCCACTCTCTTTCCGAGCAGATTTTTTCTAAAGATTCCTTCTTTCCCAGAAAGCATGTCAGAGAGTGATTTGAAGACCTTGATCCCAGCTCCTGCTTTTCCTGTGGAATTTTTTTCTCCGACCAGAAGATTATTTACAGATTCTTGGAGAAGTCTGACTTCATTCTTTTTCAAAACGTCTGGCATCCCTACTTGTACCATTTTCTTGAGTCTGATATTTCTCATGAGCACTCTCCTGTAAAATAAGTTCACATCAGATGAGGCAAATCTTCCTCCGTCTAGCTGTACTACAGGTCTGAGATCAGGGGGGATTACCGGCAATTTTCTCAATACCATATTTTCAGGTTTTACCCCAGATACGTAGAGATTTATCAATAATTTAATCAGATTCATGGTTTTTTTCTTGGCTTCCTCTGAGCGGATCGTAGGAAACTCCTTCACTTTCTTTTTGATCTCTTTTTCTACATCGATTTCACTCAACATCTTCAAAACTCCGTCAGGTCCTGAAGACATCTGTATAGTGTCTGTGAAACGATTGAAAAAGTTTCTGTAGTCTGATTCGGCGATCGTCATCCCTTGAGAGAGAGAAGCGATAATGGAATTAAGTCTGAGCATCTCTTTTTCGAGAGCCTCTTTATTTTCAGTGTAGAGCTTTTCGAGTTCTTTCAGCTTTTTAGCCTCTTTTTCACGGTTTTTTTCTTCCTCCACGAGTTCTTCCAATTCCTTCATCTTTTCATCAAAGTCTTTTTTCAGCGTGTCTTTTAGCGTTTCTTTTGTGCTTTCCTCTACGGGTTTGAGTACAATATATTTCACAAAACTCAAAATCTTGTCGATTTCATTCGCTGAAAGCTGTAATAATTGGTGAATACCTCCAGAGGGCGAATTTTTATATCGTGCGTGTACTACGGGAGCAGCTAATTCTACATGTCCCATTCTGGTCCTTCTGGTACGAGAAGTGGTCACCTCTACTCCACATCTTTCGCAGACAATTCCCTTGTAGCGGACTCCTTTATATTTTCCACAGCTACATTCAAAATTTTTCACAGGACCGAAGATAGATTCACAGAAAAGTCAGTTTTGCTTTGGTTTTCCTGTACGGTAATTCACGGTGTCGGGATTTTCGACCGCTCCGTGTGACCATTGATTAATTTCCTCTACTGAGGCTAAGGTCACCATTAGACCTTCAAACTTTTGTTTATACATCAAGTGTAGTGTAATGAAGTAAAAAGGTATCCTATTCTAATTGTCCGAAATCTTCCAAATCTTCTACGACTTTATCCATGATTTCTTCTCTTTCTTCTCCTGCGTCGTTATCGGAGATTTCTCCTTCTTCAGATAAGGCACCTAATGATGATGTCATCAGTCCAGATAATCAGAGACTTTTGATTTTCTCTATTCTTTCTTCATGAAGTCTTTCCATTTCATCAGCCGTCAGTGGTTGAATATTTTGACCGATACCACGGAAAAGATAGGTCACGAGATTGAATGATTCTGGTAATCCTCCAATTTTTGGTTTCTGACCTTTGATAATGCTTTCGTAGAGTTTATTTCTTCCCTGCACATCATCAGATTTTACTGTTAACATTTCTTGTAAGGTATATACTGCTGAATACGCTTCCAATGCCCACACTTCCATCTCTCCAAATCTCTGACCTCCTTGTCTGGATTTTCCTCCTAGAGGTTGCTGAGTGATGAGTGAGTAAGGACCTACAGACCTTGCATGAATTTTATCTTCTACCATATGTACGAGTTTCAAGATATGCATATATCCCACGGTAGTGGATTTATCAAAGGGTTCCCCTGTCTGTCCATCGTAAAGCACGGTGGTCAATTGGTCGGAGAGTCAGGTTTTTTCTGCTAATTCTAAGATTTGATCGAGTCCAAAATCTCCAAACGTTGGCACTGCAAATCTTACTCCAAGCGTTTTCGCAATAAGTCCCAATTGGGTTTCAAAAAGCTGACCGAGGTTCATACGAGAAATTACTCCGAGTGAATTGAGTACAATATCCACACTTTTTCCATCTGCAGAATACGGCATATCTTCTTCTGGTACTACAATAGCTACGATACCTTTATTTCCGTGTTTTCCCGCGAGCTTATCTCAGATTTCGATTTTTCTAGTAGTAGCTACATATACCTTAATCTTTTTTCTAACTCCTGCCATCAAGTTGTCTCCTTTTTTTGCATCCAAAATAACCACGTCAATTACTTTTCCTTCGCTTCCTGATGGGAGGTAGAGAGAAGTATCTTTTACGTTTTTAGACTTATCTCCGAAAATTGCCTGAATCAGCTTTTCCTCTGGAGTAAGTTCTCCTTCAGATTTTGGAGTGATTTTTCCGATGAGGATATCTCCACCTTTTACAATAGAACCAATTCTGATAATTCCTTCTTCATCAAGGTTATTCAATTTTGCAAGAGAAATTCCTGGGATATCATTTGTGGTTTCCTCAGGGCCGAGTTTGGTATCAGCCACCTCGATTTCGTGTTCTTCGATATGCATAGAAGTAAGCTCATCGTCTTTTACGAGCCTCTGAGATACCACGATAGCATCCTCGTAGTTGTATCCTTTTCGAGGCATAAAGGCGATACGAAGTGCATTTCCGAGCGAAAGTTCTCCATTTACACTAGAAGGACCTTCTGCGAGCAAATCTCCTTTTTTTACTTTTTGTCCGAGATTTACACGGGGAATTTGTACGATCGCAGTTTTGTGATTTGACTTCAAAAAGGTGATCAATTCGTACTCTTTGGTACCTGCTTTATATTTTATTTTGATTCTCTTTCCATCTACATAAATTACCTCTCCTTCCTCTTCTGCCAAAATTACTGCATTAGTCATACGCACGACTTCTCTTTCCTGTCCTGTTCCGACCAGTGGAGAGGTGTTTTTCAAGAGAGGGAGTGCTTGTCTCTGCTGAGAGGTTGCGATAGAGGCACGTACGGCATCGTTATGGTCTACGAAAGGGATTACTGATACATTTGGAGAAAAAATCTGAGAAAGATTCACATCCATATGTGTCACATCATTGATATGGAAAGTTTCCATTTCGGTGTAATGTCTGGCTGCTACACGTTTTGCTCTGATATTATTGTATTCATCGATAGGGCTAGTAGCATCGGCCGTGACGGTTTTTTCGTCCATTTCTGGAGAAATATATTCGATTTCATCCGTGAAGAAAGGTTTTACTCTGATAGGTTTTTTTTCTCCTCCGTAGTATTTCTCTATAGCCAGAGCAGCTTTTTCATCGATATAATTATCTTCTCCTACAATCAGTTTTTTGGTAGGATTCCCTTTTGCATCGAGTTCGTACATATCTTTATCAGCGATTTTATTGATAAGCTGAGCTTTTTTTGCGTCAACTTCACGGAAAATCTTTAGAGCTGGTGTTTCGAGAAACCCTTCAGCATTGATTCTACTATAGAGTGCTTGGTGTACTACCAAACCAATATTCTGTCCTTCTGGAGTCTCGATTGGACAAATCCTACCATAATGTGAGGGATGAACATCACGTACTTCAAATTTTGCAGTTTCTCTTTTGAGTCCTCCAGGTCCGAGAGCCGTGATTCTTCTTTTATGTTCAATCTCTGACAACGGATTAATTTGATCCAAAAACTGAGAAAGCTGACTGGTAGCAAAGAAAGATTTGATTGCATTGTCTAGCATCTTAAAATTCACGAGATCAGTAATTTTAATAGGATTCTCTAGATTGAGGACAGAAAGTTTTCCTCCTACAGATTTCACAAATTTTCTCATAATAGGTTGTAAGTGAGAATAGAGGATTTCCCCTGTGGTTCTTACTCTTTTATTGGACAAGTGGTCACTATCATCTACATAATATCCTTTTTTGTTATTGGATAAGTTCACGAGATATTTGATCATTGCCAATAAATCTTCTGCATCAAAAATATTGGATTCTTGAGTCCCGAGCATTTTTTTGAGTCAGAGTTTTGCATTAATTTTTCTTCTAGCGATACGTCCTACATAGATTCTATTAGGATCCATAAACTGAGCTTTTACATAATCTAAAGCTGACTGTGGATCGATAATTTCTCCAGGTCTGAGCTTATTATAGATAAATTCTGCTGCAGAAATCGCATCAGTAGTGTCTTTGTCTTTTTTGAGTGTGATATCGAGGTAATTCACATCAGATTCATCTTCAAAACAATCTTTGAAAAATTCTCTGATTTCGTCATCATTTTCGATCCCAAATACTCTAAATAATGCAGTAATAGGGAATTTTCTAGATTTATTAATTCTGGCCACGATAGTTCCAAATTTTTCTACATCGATTTCTAGCCATGGTCCGTTTTCTGGGATCAATTTACAGCTGTATCTCAATTCTTTTTTGGAATAGAAGATACCATAAGATCTTACAATCTGAGAGATAATTACTCTCTCTACTCCATTGATGATGTAGGTAGCAGAGGGGGTCATAATTGGCAAAATCCCTACGTTAGCACTCTTGGAAAACAGCATTTTTTCAGATTTTTTCTTGGTCTTTTCATCTTCCACGATTTCTACGAGTTTGATTTTCGCAGTGATGATCCCTCCGTAGGTGAGCTCTTTCTTTTTACAAGTTTCAATATTTTCGATAGGTTCAGATACTTTGATATTAGAAATACTTACATTCAGATGATTTCCTCCGATATCTCGGATGGGATTCATTTCCTCAAAAAGTTTTGGTAAGTAGAGCATCAAAAAATCCTCGTATCCTTTTTTTTGGAGTTCGAGCAAATCTGGTATCTCACCATAGGTTTTAGGATTAGAAAGGAAAATCCTGTCATCTACCTGATCATATCCTTTGAAAATACCGTTTTGTACTTTCGTTTTTACGCTAGGAGCAATTATTTTGGTAGGTGCCAAAAGTTCTTTAGTCGAAAGCGTAGGCTTGTCTATTACTTCTTCGTTAATATCAAGTTTTACAATTTTAGCCTCTACTTTTTTAGGAGCGACTGGAATAGCTTTTTTAGCTGGTGCTGGTTTTGCAACAGGCTTCGTTTTTTTTACTTCGACTTTTTTCGCTATTTTAGCGGGGGTGACTTTTTTCTCTTTTGCAGAAAAAGTACTACTTTTCTTAGGAGTAGCTTTGGGGGTTGAGTTTTTTTTTGTAGCCATAGGGGTAATAATCAAAAATAAATCAAAAAAAAGATTTTAATGATTTTTACGATAGAAAAGTTAAGAAAAGACCGACAACCATACTCTTTTAGCTATCAAAATTGTGGTATTTACGCACAATATTCTTTCCCTTTATAGGGATTCGATAAGGAATTTCAAGAGCATTATGAAAGCGATAAATTTACATTCGAAATGCACAGGTAATAAATATAAGATTATTACCTTTATTTCGTGATATGGAAAGCAATGCACACACAGTTATCGGAAGAAGAAGAAAGGGAGTTAATAGCAGTACACTATCATCAGTGAATGAGTTATGCAAAGATAGGAAGAGTATTAGGTCGTCATCATACCACCATTATGAGAGAAATTGATCGTAATGGGAA
>JAISKI010000056.1 GCA_031261265.1 Candidatus Peribacteria bacterium | reverse complement strand
TCCATACACTTTATGACTACGATTCTGAAACACATATCAACAAATAGTGCATTTATATCTCTGTTTTCATCTCTTCATCCCATCTTTCTTAATATTATGATTTCAACATTTAGAACATTCCTTTTTGCTCATTTTATAAAAAAATAGTAAATAAACTAGTTATCTACTATCCTTTTCCTCTATTTTAGCCACCCCTTTTTTTAATTATGCCAACATTTACCATAAAAAGAGCCCTTTGGCTTGATTATCTCTAGCTACTATCTCTACGAAACCTTACTCAACATTTTCAACTTTCTGTGGAAATAGATACTAAATCTGACTCCAAACAATCCTTTTCTCTCCATCAATATCTTTAAATTCCTTCGCCTGTACCCTGATCTTATCTCCGACATTATAATACTTTTTCCAGTCAATTCCCTCTCCAAGCGGAGCAACCCAATTTTTATGGAGCAATCCCTCCACCCCTTTCACCGTCACAAAAATCCCATAATTATACATCAACTTCACATATCCATCATACGTCTCACCGAGTTTAATATCATTTACAGAAAAACCTACAGTCGGAGCAGAAGAAATTACAGAAGGCTGACTCACCGCTGGATGATCAGGTTTTCTAGCTGGTGAACTAGTTTGAGAGAATGTTTTTTCTCTGGATCCAGTATATTTTGATGCCCCTCCTGTAGAAGAACTACGAGAAGCTGTTGAAGAATAACTTGAAGAAGCTGAAGAACTTGAACCGCGAACAGAACCAGCAGGTAGTGGCGGAAGCAATTTATCCACATTCACCACTAATTTAAACGGAGATTCACTGCCATCTACTAATTCCAACGTATCATACATATTGGCAATTTGCTGACGCACAGCGTCTTTATCACCTATTCGAATAATAAGCGGATCTACGCCTAATTTCTGATTTTTATGCTGATAGCTTTCTATCGCAAAAGATAATTTTTTCTCGCCTTCCACAGCAACCTCATCACCTACATGGTATTGGACATCTGCCTCTTCATCTAAGCCTGCAGGTTTGGTGTATCGAACATATTTAAAATTCTGATGATCAATATCCATTATCATGGCATCCGCCTGCTGACCTCCAATCGTAAAATCCGCAAAACGATGAACATTCTGCTGCACATTGAAATCTCCTAAAGCTGACGCTTCATCCTCGGACAATCCCAATCCCTCAAGCTTGGATTTCTCTGCGACTTTTTCTTGGACAGAAAAGGTTTTTTTATTTCGAGCGGAAAGCAAACTTTCAAGCTGGGTACGCTCCATTGCGTATCTCTGACGTGATTGTCTTCTGATTTTTTCTATATATTCCACATTTCCCTCTGCTGGAAGTGGTGGAAGTGTCTTCATACTAAACGGATCGGAGGAAATTCCATCAATCATCAGCCTCGTATACGCCGTATATTTTGGTAAAGAAATCATATCATTCACTCCAACCATTTCTTTAAATTGCGAAGTCATCACCGCCGCATCATCATATCCCAGTGTAAAGGAAACAATCGTCCCCACATTTCCAAAAATTGCATCTCTAATTTCCTCTTTTAGCTGGGAAGTATACTGATTCGCCACAATGAGGGACAATTTATACTTTCTAGCTTCTGACAGGATAGAGGTAAAAGAGTTGGTAGCAAAATTCTGAAACTCATCGATGTAGAGATAGAAAGGACGACGGAGGTGTGCTGCGATTTCAGCTCTCGCCATTGCATCAATCTGGATTTTCGTCACTAATAACGAACCAATCATATTTGCATTATCTTCTCCAATTTTTCCCTTCGATAAATTTACAAGAATGATTTTTCCCTCATCCATCGCTTTTCTGATGCTAAGTCTCGTCCTCGGTTGCCCGAAGATATTTCTAACCAGTTTAGAAGAAAGAAACTGCCCAACTTTATTGGTAATCGGTCCAACAGCTTCTTCTCTTTGCTTATCTTGTCGTTTATTAAATTCATTATTCCAAAATTTTAAGAGTACAGGATCATTCACATGAGAAATTACTTCTTCACGGAATTCTTTATCCGTCAGTACACGCAGAATATGCATCAACGTCGCATTGGGATAGTCAATAATGGAAAGTACTACATTTCTAAGGATATATTCCAGACGGGGACCCCGTGAATTATCAAAGAGTTTTTGGAACGTAGAAACCACTCCAGAGGCAATTCTGTTTTTTTCGTCTTCATTATCTGCTTGCAAGAGGTTAAATCCAATCGGATACTCAGAATCAGACACATCAAACAAAATCACATCATTGATCCTATGAGAAGGAATAGACTCAATAATCGTGTCTACTAGCTCCCCGTGGGGGTCGAGAACGCAAACCCCATTTCCTGCCTGCATATCAGAGATAATCATATTGGAGATGAAGGTGGATTTTCCCGTACCGGTTTTTCCTACGATATACATATGTCTAAATTTATCTTCTTCTTTGATTCCAAATCTCACTTTATCGCCCCTGTAATCCGTATTTCCCAGTACCGTCAATTTGCTCGGATCAGGAAAGATTTCCGCATCTGGAATATTGGTCGGAAAAGGAAGTTTACGATACAAGGTATAATCCAGCCCTTTCACGAAATTGAGCTGGGTAGGAATATGAAAAAAATTGATCACCTCCGAAAAGAGAGAATGCGTCCACACAGGAACTTTTTTGAGTTTAAATTTTCCATTGGAGATAAAAGGAGCAAACACAGAAGTCAGATTTTTTTCAATTCCCTCTTTCACATACGGATCCTCTGTCATGATCGCATAGGAAAGAGCAAAATAAATCTGCTTTTTCACTTCTTTTTTTTCTTTGTCTCCCTCAGGAGTTTTCTCTGTTTTGGTGTCAGAAGAGGCTCGAGCTCGCTTGATAAATTTCACAAACAACGCCATCGCCTGTTGAAAAGCTGATTCCTCGATTTTGAAAGTATAGTCGAAAAAAAGGTCGAGCCTACTATTTTTATCAATATTTTGGAATAACGCCAAGAGATCATTCATAGGATCGAGGTAAGAACCATCTTTTTGGAAAGAGTCTTTAGTTTTATAGTGTTCCTCTTTTTCCAAAGAAACTCGCTGTTTGTCTTTGGCGAACTTTGGAGAAGACACCTCTACTAAATCAGAAGTCGGAAAACTGGAATAAAACGTATTTTCAAAATAATTTCTAAATGAACTGGGCAGTTTTACATAAAATTTAATGCCATGAGCATTTCCGCTCACTGCAAAAGAAATCGCTCTCTCCTTGAGCGAGATGAGATTTTCAATCACTTTTTCCCAATGCTGTACGCCTCTTTCATTATCCTTAAAGGGTTTTATCTGAAAGTAGACATAACGGGGAGTTTTTGGTTTTTCTTTGGTAGGAGTGGCCATTACACGATCTTATGTTTTTGTTAAAAGCTTAATACATTGATTATATATATTTTCTATCAAAATGCAAGGAAAAAGGGAGATAGTTCATCTATGACAGGGAAACTTACAATTTTATCTCCTCCATAATAATTCTAAACCACTCCGCAAACTCCCCCGGCTTCTCCGCCATTTCATGTTTTAACACCTCAATACTTACTCGCCTAAAATCAGCAACTTCCTCAGGATTCGGAACCACCTCGCCCTCATACTGCCCAAAAAATACTCTATCAAACTCATACTCCGTCAGTCCATTAGCAAACTCCGCCTTATAGACGAAATGAAATTTTTCCTCTAAAGGGCAATCAAATCCCATTTCCTCCTGCAATCTCCTATGAGCTCCAGCAAAATAGGATTCTCCTAATCTCGGATGGGAACAAGTCGTATTTGCTCGTAGCCCAGGACAATGATATTTTATGAACGCTCTCTGCTGGAGAAGCAACTCCCCTTTTGTATTAAAAACAAGCACAGAAAAAGCCCTATGAAGCTGACCGCCATTCTGGTGAGCCTCCATTTTCTCCAGAGTTCAAAGCTCGTTATCGTTTTTATCCACAAGCACAACGTATTCTTGGTCCATATTTTTCTATAATCTTCTAGCTAAATCTTCCAAACTCCTCTGCAATCTTCTTTCAAATCTTCCGAAATCCTTTTCAAATCCTCCGAAATCCTATCCCTAATTTAAAGCTGCTGCATTATTGATCTGCATTTGCACATTTCCAAGGACCTCAAAATCAGCCTTTTCTCCCATTTGGGTAGAAACATATCCTTCATATTGATCAAACCAAGTAGTTTCTTTGGGATTCGTTTCTTTCCATTCCTGTCCCAATCCATGCAGAGGGTAAAGTTTGATATGCAGATGATTTACTCCCATTCCTTCCATCACCATCGCTACTCTATGTACACCCAATCCTTTTTTAAGTAAATTTACTACTTCTCTGGTGGCTTCCAGATAGTTTTCGTAAAATCCCTTTTCTTCAATAAGAAATAAATCTGATACATAATGCTTTTTTGGAATCACGAGTGTTTGCCCTTTGGTATTTGGAAAAAGATCGAGAAATGCTATAAAGGCATCATTTTCTCGGATTTTGAATGCGGGAGATTTTCCCTCAGCGATAGTACAGAAAATACAATCAGTCATAGAGATAACAAATAGAAGATAAAACTACTAATAAGTAGTAGCTATTCCTCAGCAAATTGCAAACAAAAAAATAAAGCTTGACTTTAGGGAGGATATAGATATCTTACAGGCAAGTAATAAAAGTATCAACAAATTAAAATAAAAAAAAATGACACAGAGAATTTTAAACAAAGAAATTTTGAGCTGGGAACAAAGCTTCATGTTTGCTGCAATACTTGCAAGTAAACGAAGTAAGTATCCATGTTCACAAGGAGCCTGCATAGTTAATGACGATAATATTATTATCGGAACAGGCTATACAGGAACTCCCAAAGGAGTTAATGAATTAGACGAAAAAGGGAAAGTAAAAAACTTCTCACCAGAGTATCTCCTCGAAGGAGAGGTGAACGCAATTCTGAATCGGACTCAGCAGAATCTAAAAGGAAGTACAATATATGTGTTGTGGTTTCCCGGATATGAGGCAGCAAAGTCGATCATACAATCCGGAATCAAACATGTAATCTATTTCGGTGGAATGCAAGAAAACGATGAAGGCATAGCCACAGCCAGAATGTTTCACAAGTCTGGGGTAGAATTCCACCCCTTTGACGACGAACTCGAAGGAGTGATAGACTTTGATCTCTATGGAGATTGGAACAATGGACCCACAGAAGAGAGACCCGAATATGTTTCGGACGATGAAGTACCCTATCTTACTTGGGATGAATATTTCATGGGAATGGCGGTACTCGCTAGCCTTCGAAGTAAGGATCCCTCAACTCGTGTAGGAGCATGTATTGCCTCCCAAGAGTACAAGATTATTGGGACAGGATACAATGGATTTCCCCGTATTGAAAGAGGGAATAACGATAAAGTATTTCCTTGGACAAAATCCAATGATCTTCTCAAGAATAGAAATACCTACGTCATTCACGCCGAAGAGAATGCTCTCTGGAACGCAAACTTTTTTCAAGTACAAGGAAGTGCTTTATATGTCACCCTCTTCCCTTGTGTGAAGTGCACTTCAAAAGTCATTCAAGCAGGGATCAAGGAAGTAGTCTACCTCTCAGTCCGAGGGAAACACTACGAGGAAAGTAATAACTTTTTGGAAGAAGTAGGAATCAAAACCAGAAAGTTTATTCCACGGATGCAATATATCAATTTTTGATGATCCGACCAACGAACAAGATAGCTCAAAATACTGGGTTATCTTTTTTTTACCTCAACACAACACTATATTGTATAAAAAGCAACAAAATCGCTACAATCGCTAAAATCCCCTGAATCAACCAAAGATGCATCACAATAGTATACTCTTTCATGCCTTTATATTCTAAATAATGATGGAAAGGAGCAATAGGAAAAAGCTTTTTTTTCCAGATTTTCTTTCGACTCATTTGGAGTCAACTACTACAGAGTTCTACAATAAAAAGCAAAAAAATAATCAGAAAAGGAATGATGATTCCGATCCTCATATTGAGAAGATATAAGGTCCCCGCGATAATCCCTCCGAGTGCAAACGCCCCACTATCTCCCATAAAAACTTTAGCAGGATTGATATTAAAAAATAGGAACCCTCCCAAAATAGCCACACATACTCCCAAAACCGTAGTCGCGATGTAGGTGTGATTGAGTAAAGTAGCCACAGCAAACACCACCAACACACATATAGAAGTCCCTCCAGCAAGTCCATCCAAGCCATCAGTAATATTGATAGCATTTACAATGAAAATGGTAGCAAAAAAGGTAATAATTGGGGAGAAAAGTCAGATATGAATCTTGCCAAACAGTGGCCAAAGATTGAGGTAATCAATTCCCAATTTCACGTAAAACCAATAGGATATCGCTGCCGAAAAGAGGATCATCCCAATCATTTTAGCTCTGATACTCAGCCCTTTCACGGTCCCTACATTTTTCACATTGAGAATATCATCAATGAGCCCAATCACTCCCATACTGAAAAACCCAAAAAGGATAATATAGGTTTCCTGCTGATTTCGGAGCGAATTAGTGATCAATCCCCATTTTTGAAAGAGGATGGAAACGAGAATCATCACCAACATCATCACCAAAAAAAGCCCACCTCCCATCGTAGGAGTACCCGCTTTATGCTCGTGCAACTTTGCGAAGATTTCAGACTTTTCTCCTGTAGCGGTATTATCACGAATAGTCTTTCCAGCTTTTCGCTTTTTGAGCAATTTAATATAAAGCGGATAAAGCAACAACGTTGCTATAAAGGCAATAAGGGTAAACCCCAATATTGCACTAAGATTGAGAAGCATGGAAGTAAAAAAAGTAAAACAGACTGATCCTGATAGTATATTTTATTGGGAATAATTTCAAGGGAAGATGGTAGTAAAATTCTTTTCGATCAGACTTTCTAGCTCTAAAAGTGGAATATCAAGCAATTCCGTGGCCTTTTGATACACATACCTCACATGAGCAGGAAAATTTTTCTGTCCACGAAAGATCTGAGGAGGTAGAAAAGGAGCATCCGTTTCGAGCAGAAGGTGTTCTCTTTTTGTAGCGAGGAAACTTTCTCTCGTTTTCTGGGCACTAGGATAAGAAAGGATATTGGTAAACCCAAACCAAATCTGAGGGAAAATGCTTTCAAGTTTCAGTATTTCTGGAGATCCATATCCCCAACAGTGAAAATAGATCTTCAAATCAGTAAACTCCTGTAAAACTGCTAACGTCTCTTCAAATCCCTCTCTAGAATGGATTATCAGGGGGAGATCCAGCTTTCTTGCTAGTTCTGCCTGCAGTCTGAGAAGCATTTGCTGATGGTCAAGATCAGGTTTTTCCACTCTATACAGATCTATTCCACACTCTCCAATCGCGATAACCTCTGCAGAATGCTCTAGATATTGCTGTTCCAATTGTTCCATCAGAGCAGAAAAGTCAGATTTTGCAATGTCTTTTGCGTCCTCTGGATGGAAGCCAAGCGTAGCTTTCACGATCAGCTCTGGGAATAAAGTTTTCGCCTGCTGAGCGATCAAGATTCCCTTGTGATTGTAATCAATATGTGCTCCCGCATTGACCAAAATTTTTCCTCCAGCTTTTTGAAAATTTGCTAAATGCTCGGGATAATCCACAAAAAGATCTTCTAAATTTAGGTGAGTATGTGCATCAATCAGCATGATAAAAAATGTCAGAAAAAGATAATAAAGCGTCTTAGCTATAGAGTTTTTAAATCAAAAAGCAAGGAAAAGAAAGTCTTTGTAAATTCCATTACAAATCCGCACAGTGAGATTTAGCTAGATATTGTCTAGGAGATAGAAATCATAATCTCTTTCTTGGTCTATTATTAAGTAAATTAAGATAGTAATCAAGCTCTT
>JAISKI010000018.1 GCA_031261265.1 Candidatus Peribacteria bacterium | reverse complement strand
TGTAGAATCTAACCCAAAACCGCACAGAGAGAAAAATTTGCAAAAAAGACATTGTTTAGATAGAATAGTAGTGTTGATTTACCTTCTAACTTTACAAACAATGTCTTTAAAGCTATCATACGAAGATTGTGTCGCAATTCAAATCTATTTGCAAGAAAAATTAAGTCATAGGAGAATAGCTTGTAAACTAGGGAGAAGCAATAGTTCTATTTCGGATGAGATTAAAAAATACTCAATTAACGGAGTTTATATTGCCAAGATTGCTTGGTTAATGAGAAAAACAAAGAGAGCTTTACTAAATGCCTTGCGTTGCAGAATCAAAAAATGAAGTGAGCTGGATATATTCATTGTAGAAAAGATTAAGGAATATTGGTCTCCAGAACAAATTGTGGGAGTACGGCAGAAAAAGAAGAAGGGAAAATTGAGTATAGAAACGGTATATACCCATATTAAAAACAATCATAGAGAATTAGTGGCACAGTATTTCAGAAGAAAAGGGAAACCTTACAAATATGGAACCATTAAAGCCGATTATATTTATGATCGTAAGAGTATTTGGGAAAGACCAAAGTCAGCAAGGCATAAGACAAGGTTTGGGCATTGGGAATGAGATACGGTATGGTGAGGAAAGAGAGTGTGAGGATTGGTAACCTTCACAGAAAGAAAATCGTGATACGAACTTGCAGGAGTTTTATGAGAGAAAACAGCACAGAATGTTACTAATCAAATGTATGAATTGTTTAAGAACTTACCCAAGAGATTGAGAAGAACAATAACTTTAGATAACGGAAGAGAATTTGTAGAACATTATATGTGGAAATCCTTAGTAGATGTTGATACTTACTTCGCAGATGTAGGAAATGCAGGACAAAGAGGATTGAATGAGAATACCAATGGATTACTCAGACAATTCTTCCCTAAAGGAAGTGATTTAGCCAATCTCTCCAAAGAAGAGCTTGATTACTATCTTAATTTACTTAATAATAGACCAAGAAAGAGATTATGATTTCTATCTCCTAGACAATATCTAGCTAAATCTCACTGTGCGGATTTGTAATGGAATTTACATTCTATTGAGTTGACTCTCCCCTCAAGTACTTCGAATCTCTTTTCAAGAGTTGTATTCCCTTCCAGTAGGGTATCAACTTTCTTTTCCAAAGCATCATTATTGTCACTCATAAAGGTATCAATAACTAATGGCAAGACTACAAATCCCCCTATCAATACTTGGAGGATAAAATATGCTTGCATGAGATACTTCGAAATCCCTGTTAGCTCAATACTTTCGGGAATTTCATTCCATCCTTCTACCAAAAAAATATCAACGGTAGTAGTGAAAGCACGTACTATATTCCCAAAGTACTCTGGAGAGAGGCGTTGGAAAAAGAGCATTGAGATAATTGCAAAGATGAAGAGTGATACTATCAGCATCGGAAAGAATACACAGCAAGCTTTCAATCCTGCCCTTAGTGAAGATAGACTACTTCCACTGGTTTTAATAAAGCGGATTGATCGCAGTACTTTAAATATTCTAATCATGCGTAGTCCCATTACCGTGAGATCTGTGGTTTCTAGTACTTTAGCCCAGATCAGAATGGTGATGGTTGTGATGATCACGCACAATCCCAAGTCTATTATATCCCAGCTATCTTTGAAGAATTCAGCTTTTTTTACGTATATTTTGAGAGTTATTTCCCAGATAAAGAGTAAAGAAAGCAGGAGTTCTACTTGGTCTAGCCAAGGGGAGCTTATCATACTCTGCAGTACGATAACGAGTACATTTAGGGCTATGATCCCATAAATGTTCCTTTCATTTAAAAAGAATTTTGTCATAATTATTTGTTTTTTTTGATTTTTTCTTTTGTTTATATTTTTATTATAGTGATATATATATCTAAAGTCAAGCTAATGTGAGTTGGTTTGTAGGGATGATAATTTTTTTTAATAAAAAAAGCCCCACAGATTTGTGGGGCTATTCTTAGAAGAACGAAGAGTACTTCGTCGTCCTGTTAAGATCTTTTCCCTGGGGCGTCTGCGTTTCTTTGTATGTTACAACAAAGAATTGATAGTAGATTCCCCTCAACTTTTATGTTTTTGAACTCTTTCTTTTCGACTATGTCGCCAGAAATTTTGATTTCTGAGTAGTTATCCCAGTTAATCTTTGTTTCTTCGGCCACTAAGTCCAAGGCTTCTTGAACATTATATTTCCCACTTTCGTAATTTCTTACGAATTTTCCTTTGTTCCCAGCCTCTTTCGGAGGCTCGACGAAAGCGATTATCACTTGCGTCATTTTTACGTTTGTATCCATTTTAAAATTTTTTAATTTTTTTAATTATTTATTCTTGTCCCTCGAAATCTCTGTTAGTGAACATTGTTGGTGTTCCACTAAAGTTGAATTGCCGTAATTTTACTGGCTCTGGACCATTTCCTTGTGTCCATGCAAACCAGTCAAAAAATTGCCACACTAAGTGACATACTACCCCCAACGCTGTTGCACCAACTGCTTCTTTTGATCTACAGCTGTTTTCAACGACCACGTCGTTGTCGTTGTAGAGAGTCTTTTTCCATTGGATACAATCCTCTCTATTGTTGGGGTTAATCATATGAACTTGTCCTGAAGTCGCTCCCATTCGTGCATCAAACACGACTTTAGTGGTGAATGAATCTTCCAGTGCTCGTTCAAAGATTTGTCTTCTAGCATCAAAGCTATCAACGACTAAAAAGACAACTTCTCCCATTTCTTGAGATCCATCAACTTTTTCGTCATAAATCTCTAGCTCTAATCCAGTGGCTTCTGCTACGATTTGCATCATTGCGTTCACCTTTTTTATTCCTATATGCCTTCTATCGAAGGCCTGATTGTGAAGATTATGTTCTTCTACAATATCAAAGTCATAGACGATGATACACCAAATACCAGATCGAGCGAGTTGCTCTATTAAGTGAGAGCCAATAGCTCCAGCACCTATTATAACAACTGTTCGACCTCCAAATGCTTCAGGATTGAAGAACTTGTAGGATCTGATAGTGTTCACTAAATTTTTCCCCATTTTACTTAATTTTTAATTGTTAATTACTTCCTTCTTCCGGTTGAGTTTCTTCCGTTTGATCGGATGATTCTGATCCGGTAGGAATTTCGGTCTCTGCTTTAACTTCCACTTCATTGAGCTTCAAGAACCTTTTGTCAGGGACAAAATCTATAGGATCTCCTGATGTGGTTATTTTTGCCTCCATCTCATTGGAGATTTCTTGGAAACGCTCTGCAAAATCTTGGCTGACGGGTTGAATTGGAACTATTGCACCATCGGAAATTGCAATTTGTGTAGGTGTTTTCACTGTGTCTTCTTTAAGAACAGTGTGAGGCACATTTATAAAAGTATATCCGAAAGGGTTCGATTTTACCGTGATGTTCATGGATCCCTTTTTATTCACGATGATGCGAATAAAGTAATCCATATTATTTCGCTTCTCTAATGCAATATCATCAACGTTTGATGGGTCTGTTGACAGTGTGTGATGACTGTGTACGTGACATCGATTCCACGAGTCAAAGACTTCTTCTCCTTGGAGAAGTAATGGATATAGAGCGTTTGATACTTCTTTGTCATCTACCACAACATCGCCGTAGCTTGTTTTTTGTTCGTAGAGCATGATCTCTTCAATCGTGAAGTGTTCAGGCGTGTTTTCATCCCTTGATACCCTACATATCCATGCGACTTCTTCGTAGGCAATCCCCGTTAATAAGAGAAAGTCTTTATATGCTTCTTCTCTGAAAAATACATGTGGTGGTTTACTGCATGTATATTGTACCCTTCCTATTGGCTGTTGAAACAGCTTACAGAAATACCTTTCTATTGGAAATCTTCTTATTTTTTCCAATAACTCTCTCAATGTTTCCATTGATACTTTCTCTTCTTTTTGATCGGGTTTTTCCCCTCCGATCTTTTTACCAAAAATTTGCATACTTTTATTTTTTTTAAATAATTTATTAAATATTTGTTTTTTATCTTCTGCTATAGCCACTGCTTGGGCTTTAGCTTCTCTTTCTTTGGCTTCCCGTTGTAAGCGTTGTGCTCGTTCTTCCCGCTTGCGCTGGATTGTTTCGAGTTCAAGGCGTTTACGTTCTGCTTTTTTAGCTTCTTTTTGAGCTTTGTAGTCAACTTTCTCTCGAACTTGCGGTTGTGCATCGTCGGTAGGTATAGTTTTTCCAGTTTTCTCATTTTGAAGCGTTTCCCAATAGGTTTGGAATCCGACTTGGTAAGACCATTCGTGATTCTTTTCCTGTTCAAATTGAGTATCTTCCCATACTTTAAAAGCTTTCGCTTTGTTTTTAAGATATGAATTGAACGCTTTCTCCTGTTTTGATAGTTCTTTATTGAACTCTTTTAAACTGGAATTTCTGCGTTTTTTATACTCTTTGTACTCTTCGGTAGATCTGCAAAAGGTCTTCTCATGCTCCCATTTGTCATTGAAGATTTGTAGTTCCTTTTGCTTTGCTTCCTCACGGGCATCAATTCTTTTCTGTTTATTCTCCTGGAAATCTTTCCGCTCTTCAATGATATAGAATTCGAAAGAACTTCTAGAGGAGATAATCCATTTTTTAATTTTCATTTTTCCATTGTTTTTATTTCCATTGTTTTATGAATTTTATGATTATTCCTATCATAGCAGAATGTTCGTAGTGAGCCATCCTTTGAAGAAATAAATGACTGACTGTATCAGCATTTTTATATTCCCTCCAGGCGATAGGTTCCAATGTAGGATCTTTTTTTCCTATCACCTTTGCTATTGCAAAGCCCTTTTCAGTAATTAATATTTTGAATATATCTACTTTCCCAAAGGCTGTTTGTAGCGGAGTGGTAAAAATACTAACCGATGCTGATCCATTTTTTAGAGATTCTACAGCAATCTTAGCAACGTCTGGCATTTTTACTAATTCATCAAAAGCTGTATCAAAATATTTTGACATATCTTTCGCATGCTGTTGAGTAAAAAGGCATTTTGCTGAGGAAAGATATTCTTTGATATCTTTGTAGATATCCACATCCAATTTATCTATTTCTAAAGTGGATTCTTTCAGTTCCTCTTTAGCTCGTTGCAAAACAATTTCTGCATAACGATTTCTCATTTGTGAGTTGGGAGATTGTTTTTTATTATCTCCAGCTGTTGCAGGATTTTTTTGCAATTTTTCGAGTTTTTTATTGAGATCATCAACTTGTAGTTGAAGTTCTTTTCCTTTTACTTCTTCTGCCGTCAAATCTGCTCTCTCTATTTTTGCTCGATTTTCTTGTTGCTCAAGATCCTTTATTAGGTCCGTCAACTTCTCTTTTGCTGCTGTTAGATCAATGGAGATTTCAGTTTGTTGCTCCATTTTTTCCTCCAGGAGATTTTTTTGCTTTTCAATTAGTACTTTTGTAGACTCTGATGAGTCTTTTAGTGCTTTTTGTAGAGCATTTTTTTCTGCCTGTAGTGTTAGGGTAAAAGCAGATTGTGCATCTGTTTTTTCTTTTTCGAATTCTGCAAGTTTTTCTTGATACCGTTCCCAGAGTGTTTGATACTCAGATTGGCACCGTTTCAGATAGTTGCGAGGGTGTTGAAAGAAAGTCCCTCCTATTTTGGCATATAATGTACCAAAGGAGAGCATTTTTGTACTAGGAGCTTTCACAAGTTTTATCTTTTGATCTATACTTGTTTTTTTCTCCAGTATTTCTTTTTTCAATCTCGTTTCTTTTGTAGAAAACTCTTGCTTTAGT
Source organism: Candidatus Peribacteria bacterium (assembly GCA_031261265.1). Next base: position 41,659 of record JAISKI010000018.1, on the reverse strand, counting down.
TTCTTCCCATGTTTTTTCTCGCTAGACTCAAGTTCCTTGCTTTCTTCTAAGATGTCATCTGTTTCATTTTTGATGTTGAGTTCTTTTGCTTCAAGCAGTGTTATCTGCTCTTTAGTAGCTATTTCACTCTCTTTCAAAAGGTCTATTTCTTTTTTAAAGGGTTCAAATGCTTTTTCAAGACGCTTTATCACCTTCTCCTGAGAATCCAGAAGTCTTTGCACTGTACTTAGTTGTCCTCTGAGATGTTCTTCTCTTTCAGCAACATCTGTAGCAATTGGCCATTTATAAAGATTAGCCCCCCATCCATCGTCTGGATTGGCTACTTCAATACAGCGAATTGCTTCTTGAATAGCAAACATCAATTCTCTGTTTTGGAGAGCTTTCAGAAAGAATTCTTCTCGATTGCCCATACAAAGCCATCCATTCCCGTTTACGTGAGGAGCCATCATATGATTCTCGTTTCCCGTATAGGTTTTCCCATCCAGATTGATCCAATTTATACAATGAGTTTTGCTCAAAGAATTGTTATTTTTTGGATCAAGGAAAAAGGTAATTTTAAATTTACCAATTTTTCTCAATCTGTCAGATTCCCTGCGGTATGAGGGGCGATCATATTGATCTCTACAATAGAGTACGTCGGTATATACCGTAATATTTCCATTGTTTTCAATCTGAATATCCAAAATCTTTGGATGATCCATCAAGAGATCATATTCTTGTCCTACTCTCTCTTTTAGTAAAGAAATATCTTTCGATTCCTCGGATATTTCCCTTAATGCTCTGAGTCTATCCCTTTTTATAGGGAGATCTTTTCCAATACTCGCTACTTTTTTCTCGCAGTCTGTATGGGTGCTGTAGGTAGCATATCTTTTCGCATCCTGTAGGAAAGCCTCTTTATAAGTCTGTTTTATGGACTCTGAGAGTTTTTCGGTGAGTGGCGAAAAGAGAAACTCTGATAATGGAAGTTCTTTTCCATTGATTCTTATTCTCTCCATATATTTTAATTTTAAATTGTTATTATACATCTATTAAAGATCACTTCTCGGAACAGGATTCCCCTGCTCAACATTTTTTAGTATAATTATTTGCAACATAAAGTCAAGTCTAATTTATGTATTTTAATGGATTTTATATTTTCCGTTTTTACAGTCTAAAATGTCGGTCTCCCCATCTTTTTTAACGGTATAGCTTCCATTTTCATTCATCTCAATCAGATCGTAGATCACAGGCAGTTCTTCTGTTTCAGGATCTCTCATTACTCCAAAGAGTATTTTCCCCTCTTCAGTGTCTATTTTCATTACTCTACAGAATCCATTCCTATCAGGTTTATCTACCATATCCCATTTTTCTGAATTGATTAAATCGTGATATGCTTTATTTATGATATCTCTATTAGCTTTCCTTTCATCACCTTGTTTAAAGTCTAATAAAATTTGGTCAGCATTAAAATAATGTATTTTATCTGGTAATTTAGCAACATATCTTCCTTCTTCATCTAGAGAAATCGTATCGTAGACGCAAGGAATAATTTCTGTAAGCTGATCTTTCATTAGTCCTATTCTATATGTTTGATATTCTTTATCATAGCTCATTACGAGAAAACATCCATTTTCATCGGCTTTATCTACTCGGCACCATTTATACTCCCCTTCTTCATTTTTGGTGTTAATTATCTGAAGCTGTATTCTTTCCTCTGCTTTTTCTTTATCTTTTTTTATATCTAGATTACTGTATATTCCATCGGGACGATAATGTATTTCTAGGACATCATTTGCATCTCTTCGTTTTTTTGTAGTATATATTCCTCTTTCGTTTCAGGTAATATTATCCCATTCGCAAGAAATGATTTCTTTTCCTCTTGGATCAATCAATCCCTGAGAAATCTTATGAAGATTTTGATCTTTATCAATTCTTATCACGATAGAGAGTCCTCTTTCATCAGGAGGGGTGATGTTATCATATTTCCCTAGGGGGACAACCATTCCTTCTTTATCTTCACGATTTCGCAATCCACATTCTTTTCCTTTTTGTAGAAAGTAGGTTTTAGGAGAAAAAGAGATAATTTCATCATATTCACAGGGAATGAATTTTTTATTTGGTAAGGGGGAGTAGAGTCAGAATTTTCCTTGGTCTTGCATTTGGTAGTCTCCAGATGGTAATCTTTTGATATTCTGATAAAACTGAGGTACTACTTTATATCCTCCTTTATCTAAGATATTCACCCCTTGGGTACTGGTAGCTAAGTAATACCCATTTTCGTCAGCATTTTTTATGTGGAGGTAAAAATCTGAGATTTTATCTCCGTTGCTATCAATGAGGCAAAAATCTCCTTCGTGAGAGGTGAGATAGTTATTATTTAGGTCAGGTTTTTCTATTTGATTTCGAACATTACCACAAAGGGTCCCATTTTTTTTGATCAAGTAATGAGTATGATTATTTTGATGTGCGATATAGTTCCCATTCTCATCGGGTCCTTCAATTTGTTTAAATGCGGCTTTTTGGAGTGGAAAGTCTATATTGATAAAAAAGCTTTCACCATTAATTACCGTAATGATATTCCCATGAATATCTGGACCTCTAAAGTCATCAAATTCTAGTCCTTCTTTCCACTGTTTATCAGGAGTTTTATATCCGTATTTCTCTCCTTTTTTTTCGATATATCCGATAACTTTCCCTTTTTTATTTATGAGAATTTCTTTAATTTTTTGAAGTTCATGAGCAGCTAGGTAGAGATCAGGATATTTTGCTTTAAAATCAGGAAAATCTAGTAAGCCATTTCGCAATTCGGAATTTTTTCAGGCAAGTTGGGGAGTAATTTCTCCATGGTAGAGATAACGATAAACTCCATAGAGAGCATTGATTAACTTTTTATAATTTTTCGTTAACTTTTCGGATGTTTCCATAAGCTGAGAGAAGTCTATTCCTTTTTTATTGATTAAATATATATCATAGGTAAATAATATTGAACTAAAGACTTGATTTATAACTTCTTTGTGTTCTTGGCGTTGAAGGGTTATAGTATCCTTTTTATCTTCTTCAATAGGTAATCCTGTGATTGCATCTATATAGAACAGATTTTGACCTTTTCTGGCTAGATATATTCCCTTTTTGTAGGGTAAAAGATAATCAAACGTAAGTGCTCCTAATTTTTCTGATTCATTAGTAGTGTCTAAGTAAGTGTTTATGACGGATTGCATGATAGGATCATCACTTAAATCTCCTATTGGTTCTCCATATTTATCAATGAGTTGCATTTCCTCATTTTTTGTTAAAATATAGTTCCCATTTTCATCAGGACCTGTAAGTTGGTCCGCGGTCGTTAGAGCTTCTATTAATTCTGTAGTATGCTCAGATCCTACTATTTCTCTGAGAGAGAGAATCTCTTTGATTTTTTGCTGTCTCTCTGTGGTCTGCTCTTTAGAGAGGTTTTTTATGACTTTCTCAAGAGGAAAAGCCTTAAGATTTAAGTTTGTTTTTTGCATTCTATATTAAATATTGATAAATAATCATTCTATTATAATTATTTTCTATTCAAAGTCAACCGTATGTGATTTTTTTATAACGAAAAACGCGTGCCAAGTTATGACACACGTTTAATCAAGTTATTACGTACGACAATTGGTCATTTTCCCCCGTTCAGGAACTTCTTTCCACTCGGATCCATTAAAAGGATTCTTGCCGTTTCTTTTTCCATGTCTGCGAATTCTTTCAAATCGTTTTCACGATCTTCAGCACCCTTGATGCTGATTTCAATGGTTTTTTCAATACCTTTGAAAATGAGATCATTGGCTTTTTTGAATGTCGTGATACTAACGAGCGGTCTTTCGGATTGAGTAGCTACGGCTACAGATACCTCTGCAACATGTTGTGCGGAGTGTATAATAGCGTCTTCTGTCATATCAGAAACCATTTTTGTAATTTCTGATAAGGCTTGGACATCGTTTGCAATGCCCTCTATCACCAATTCTTGTCTAAGAATAGGTAAAGTCCGCGTTACTACCGTTTTTACATTTTCCAGCGACCTTTCATTGACCTTTTTCAACATTTTGACCTTTACTCCTGCTTGGAGAGCTAAATGTCGAGAAGTTTCAATATCATACAAAGTTCTTTCAAACTTTGCGATTTTTTCTTCATCATCATTTAGTCCTTGAATAGCCATTATATTGTCTGTCGGTGTCTCCGCCCGTTTTAATGCCAACTGTGTTCTTCCCTCTAAGACGAGCCGATCTCCCGCAATACGATGTAACCTAAGGTCATCGTATTTTTTTGCGTTTTCCTCCCAAATTTTATCGAGAAGTACGCTGTTTTGTACTGACTTAGGCTTCTCACTATCGAACATTTCTTGTAAGTCCGAGATGTTTTTATCTACAGACTTTTTCTCTACATCGAGGGAGTCTTTCGTATCTTGGAAGAAGTCTAAGACTTTTCTAACAATGCCATTTCGCATTTCTCTGGAACGCTTCCGTTTCAGAAAGTCTTTTTTTACGGATTTCAATTTTTGTCCTAACTCTCCGGCAGATATTATTTTGATCTGGTCGGCCCGTTTGGAAAGTTCATCGATTACCTTATTCTCGGTCTCTCCATAGTTATCGGCTACTTCGGTATCGAAAATATTGGTGGATTTCATTATTGCTCCTATTTTCGCTATATCCTTATCGGTTAGCGTACGATTTAAAGCAAGTTCCGCTTCTTTTAATGCTTCTGGGGATACTTCTTCCAAACGTTTTTTGATGATGGAAGCTTTTTCCGGCACGGTTCCCGATTCTCCTCCTCCTTTTTTAGAAGTAGCTTTCTTTGCTCCCTTCTTAGAAAGGACGCTTTCTTCCTGAATCTCTACGAAGGCAACATCTTCGATGGTCCCATCATTTTCAATTTTTTTCTTTGCCATAATTTTTAATTTTTTTTGTTAGACATATTTATTAATTTTTTGTTTTACTCTTATTTATACATAAATGAAATGTAAAGTCAAGTAAAAATGCAAAAAAAGAAATACCTTTTATAAAGCGGAAAAATTTCTCCTCTCTCCTCCTTTTAAAAATCTCCTTGACTTTTGATATATATATCGTTATACTCAATATCGTTGATGAATGAATGTCAACAAAAAAAACAAAAAGAGTATGAAAAAATTATTATTAATTTTGGCGGCCATTTTTATTGGACTGCCAGTTGCCCTTTGGCTATTAAAAGTAGTCTTCGGGATCGTGTTCGGTGTTCTCGGATTTGTATTTTCCCATTTTTGGGGGCTCCTGATTATAGGCGGTATCGCCTATTTGGCTTATGCCAATTGGGACAAAGTCACAAATTTTTGGGGCGAGGTGACTTCAGGAAATGACCGTTGAGAGGGGTTTCTCTCTCTTTGACGCTAGGAATATAGCATTCCTGGCGTTTTTTTAAACCCCCTGTCCCGACTGGCATCGGGACTTTCCTCCTTCTCAGGGGGAACCCACGAGATGTTGGGTGGGATGTGAGGTTGTGGGCGGTATAATGTGAGGTTTGTATGCTGTGAATTGTGGTTGTGTCTGTGAAAATGTATGTTGTGATATTAGGAAAGGACTCGATCCATTCCAGGGATGTTTTGGTTTAAGAGATTTTTGGCTGCTGCGATACGTGCTTGTTTTGCTGCAGGAGACATTTCATTGTCGTTTGCTAAAAAATCGTCAAATTCTTTTTTTGTTTTGGGAGAGGTTTGAATTTGATTGGGAATACTCCCCTGCAAGGCTATTAATTCTTTATTGAACTTTAAAAGCTCCACCTCTATCTGAGTGATTTTGGATTTGATGGTTTCCATCTGTTCAAGTTTTGCTTTGTCGGAGAAATATTCGATATTCGTCTTTCAGAATTCTTCTATTACTTTTTTAACTTTTTCGAGTTCATCATTGATACTATCAATTTTTTTTTGGGTAATATCCTTTTCCTTCAAACTTTGTTGAATAATATCCAACTTATTCTTCATTTCAGAAAAATCATCAAAATTTTGATTTTTATCTATGCTTTTTTTAACTGTTTCGCTCATTCTTTTATATATACTAATAAAATACTATACTTTACCTAAAATCATCAGCAAATACGATTGCATACCTATCTACTTCTTCCCATATCTGGATAGCATATAAATTCTTCATTGCTAACTTTTTGAAGAGATAGATTGCAAGATTTTCCACAGAAGCCCTTTCTACTCCTAAACTCTCTGGTAAATAAGTATCTATCAACGGAGAAAGTACCCCCTCTATGATGGGTTTAATAGTATGAAAATCAATTCCCTCTACAAACCCATTTTTGATTTGTCCCTCAAATACAAACTCTATCTTGAAAGTATGTTCGTGCCTATTACTTCCGTGAGTTGCCCTGAGAGATTGAATGATGCCGATTCTAGCCATAAGTTATTCCATTTTTTGTAAAATTTGTGAAAGGATAGCAACATTTTTTTTGTAATTTATTCTGGTTGGACCTACAATTGCGAGAATACAGTCATATCCATTTACAGAGACCTTGGCATATACGGTTGAAATGATGGTATCATTATCATCCAAAAAGGTATAGTACATCTGATTTTTTTTCAAAATTCTCTCATCAATATATTTTACGATCCTTTTTTCTTCGATAAAGCTGATGATTTTTCTGGTTTCTTCATAGTCTTCTAGGTCATCACGGAGCAGATTATTGATCCCGAGGTAATAGTATTCATCATTTCTTAGGAATCCGATAATTACCCCATCTACGAGTGATCCGAGCATTTCCACGAGTTCTTTGATACTTTCTCTGGCTTGGATTACTTCGCTTTGAGTTTCCTCTTCCACTTGTGAGAGGTAATTTTCGATATAGATTTTAAGTCCGTCTACGGTTGGGATTCTCCCACTAGAATTATAAGGCTGATAGACCATTCCTTGCTTTTCTAGGATATTGAGGTATTTCCTCAGGGTAGAAGGGGCGTATTCTATGTCTTCTAGGGTATTCAAAAATTTTGAACCGATAGGTTCTCCTTTATTAATGTAGGTGTCGATTACGACATCCAGTAATGCTAAAAGCTTTTCATCCTGTTGCATGTCTTATATATAGGAATATTTCTCCGACTTTCAAGGGAAAGAAATCATCTTGATTTCGTGGGGAGAGATTCGTATACTAGGAGTGTTAACACAAATATTTATATAAAATTAAATTTACAGCAATGGAAGAAAAAAAAGTATTAATTCAAAGGAGTTTGGTACTTGCTAAGCCTGATGCGATTAGTCGTGGGCTTGTAGGAGAAATCCTTACGAGATTCGAGAAAGTTGGTTTGAAGATCGTTGGGCTTAAGATGGTGTGGCCGACGGCAGAACTGCTCTTTGAACACTATGAAACCGTGGGACAAATGATTACCCGTCGTGGGCAAGATAAGTTTGATATGACGGTGAAATTTATGCAACAATCACCTGTAATTGCATTTTGTTTTGAAGGGGTGGAAGCGGTAAAAGAGATTCGTAAAATGGTTGGAACTACCGAACCACTTTCCGCTAATCCGGGGACGATCCGTGGAGACTATGCCCACATGTCGTTTGCTTATGGGGATGCTGCAAGTACAGGGATTCCTAATCTGGTACATGCAAGTGGTGATCCAGAGGAAGCAAAGAAAGAGATTGCTCTTTGGTTTAAAGATGAGGAACTCTTTGACTATCCGGTTGCGAATCAACCGTATATGTATTAATTAGTATTAACTGTTTCGTGGTGATCTGGGGAGGCAATTTGCCTCCTTTTTTCTTTTCTTGCAACTCTCTGATAAAAAGTCAATCCAAAGTAGTGGGAAAAGTCTGATTTTTTTTGCTTTTATAGAAATGTTTGGATATACTTAGGTATCATTTATTCCTTATCTATGATGTATGACTACAGAAAAAAGAGTGCCTCTACTGACTATTACCGAACTGACTTGGTGATATCCTCAACAAACTAAACCGCTTTTTAAGAAATTGGATTTCGATATTTTCCCAGGAGATTTTACCGTGATTATCGGGAAATCTGGAGTTGGGAAGTCTACTCTTTTAAAATTTCTGATCGGGGAACTTAGACCGTATAGTAAAACTGTGTATTATAGGATGGATGATCTTTCAACGCTTACTGATGATGAGATCCAGAGATATAGAAGAAAAATCTGAATTGTCTTTCAGGATGATAAATTGATTCAATCACTTTCTATCAAGGACAATATCACCTATCCTTTGAAACTTGCGGGAGCGAGTGAAGCTACTATTAGAGCGAAATATAAGGCTATTCTGGACAGGCTTCATTTGGAAGATACTCCTAAATCCACCAGTCAGAGTATTTCTGGAGGAGAAAAACAAAAAGTGGCGCTTGCGAGAGCATTGATCCATGATCCAGAGTTTATCATCGCGGATGAGCCTACAGGGAATCTTGACTGGGAGTACACTCAGGAGATTGGAGATATTCTGATCGAGGCTAATAAAAATGGGAATACGATCATTTTGATTACCCATGACATCCATTTGCTCAATTATATCAAGAGTAAAAGCAAGATCAATATCTTTCAAATGTAGTTCCTTACCCTATCTTTTTTAGCCCTACCTTCTTTCTCAATGCAAGACTCAACTACTAAAAAGACTCATCTCTACAATGAAATTATTTCTGCCTGTGAAAAACTTACTATTGCCAGATTTTTATTGAATGAGGTAAAAACGTCTCTCCAATATTTTCACGCCTATAAACTAGAAAATATCCAGAAAAATCTTTCTACGTTTTTGGATTATCTCCTCTTTCTCAATGAAGAGAATACCAAACATTTGCAGGCTCTACCTCTCAGTGAAGAAAATAGGAAAAGTCTGAATCACAATGTAAGTTATTTCTACGATCATGCGGAGGTCACCGATGAGGAATTGGCTGAAATTTCCCAAAAAATCGAGGGGAATAGTTATCAAGCGATTATTTTAATGCAAGGGACAAAAGGATTATTATTATTGACGATAGACGAATTTTGTAATGCCTCCCCTACCAGGATGTCGATTAATGAATTTCTCTGGAAAGCGGAAAAGGCTAAGAGTAAGAAATAACCTCTGAAAATGGTTTTTTTATGTCCTGTCACGTAGGGACGGTTTGTTAAACCGTCCTGTTGGTTTTGTTGATGATTTTGTTGTTCGGACGCGTTATTAACGCGTCCCTACATGATTCGTTATTTTTGTTGTTGTTTTTTGGTTATTTTTTTTGTCACTTTTGTGCTTTTACTTTTTGAAGCTGTGGTTTTTGAACCGCTATCAATTCCGATGATAGCCATAGTATCTTCTAAGGTCAAGTCTGTGGCATCTTTTCCGTTTTTAGGGATTTTGTAGTTTTTTTTCGCATACTTTATGTAAGGACCATAGGGACCGTTTAATACTTGGATTTCTTCGCCTTTGTAGTCGAAGCGGTGAATGTATTTATTGGCGTCAGCATTTTTTTTCTCTTCTATTAATTGGACGGCTTGATCGAAAGTGATTGAATAAAGGTCAAATTCTGCGTCTTTTTTGATGGAGGCGAAAAGGCTACCATATTTCACATAAGGTCCGAAACGTCCGTTATTGGCGAGGACTTTCTCTCCTTTATATTCTCCGAGCTCGCGAGGGAGTTCGAAGGCTTGAAGTGCTTCTTCCAAGGTAATGGTTTCGATATTTAGTCCGCTAGGAATATTTGCATATCTTTTTTCTTCATCTTCTGCACTACCGATTTGGATCAGAGGTCCGTATCTTCCTAGTCTGGCAATCATGGGTTTTCAGCTTTTTGGATCGATTCAAAGAGACCTTTCTCCACTGGATCTCTCTGCCCCCATGGTTTCCACAATCAGTTCATGAAAGGGATTATAAAATTCTCAGATCATATCATTCCATTTTTTCTCGCCTTCAGCGACCACATCAAAATCCTCTTCCACATTCGCTGTGAAGGAATAATCCATAATAGCTGGGAAATGCTGAATCAAAAAATCCGTCACTACCATCCCGATATCAGTAGGAAAGAGCTTTTGTTTCTCTGCTCCCGTAATTTGTTTGAGTTCTGAAGAGGTTATTTCTCCTTTTTTTAACGTATATTCTTTGAAAATCCTTTCTTTTCCTGGTCTATCTTCTTTTACGACATAATTTCTTTTCTGAATCGTGGAAATCGTAGGTGCATAGGTGGAAGGACGACCAATTCCTTGAGATTCTAGTTCTTTTACAAGGCTTGCTTCGGTATAGCGTGGAGGATGATTTTTAAATTTCTCTGTAGCAATGATTTGTTGGTCAGTCAGATTTTCTCCCTCTTTTAAGAGAGGAAGCATTCCTTTAGAAAGTTCATCATCTCCTTCTTCATCATTTCCTTCGAAATAGAGTTTTAGGAATCCATCGAATTTTATCACTTCTCCTGTGGCAATGAAATTGGATTTAACGTTGGAAACTGCTATTGTTGCTTTGGTTTTTTCGAGCTCTGCAGGAGACATCTGTGAGGCAATCGTCCTCTGTCGGATCAGATTATAGAGTTTTTTTTCACTGGTATCATTTCCTGCAAAACGTTGTTCCATGTGGGTGGGTCTGATACATTCGTGAGCTTCTTGTGAACCTTTGGTTTTTGTCTTGTAATAGGTCGGATTGGAATATTCTTTTCCGTATTCTTTAGTGATTTCCTCTTGAGCCTCTTTTACAGCGAAATCTGAGAGATTCACGCTATCGGTCCTCATATAGGTGATATGTCCAGCTTCATAGAGCTTTTGGGCTACTTGCATGGTTCTGGCTACGGGGAATCCCAATTTACGGGAAGCTTCTTGTTGGAGGGTAGAAGTCGTAAACGGTGCAGAAGGAGATTTTTTTCCTGGTTTTACTTCGATCTTAGAGATAGAAAACGCTGAAGTTTTCAGGATTTCCAAGAGTTTTTCTACTTCTGGTGGAGATTTGAGCTGTTTCTCAAATTCTGCTTCAAAGGGTTTTTTTGCATCTCCGATGAAGGTTCCTACGACTTTGAAAAATCCTTCTGATTCGAATTTTTGGATTTCCCTTTCACGCTCTACGATGAGGCGGACGGCCACGGATTGTACACGTCCTGCGGAGAGTCAGGTTTTTATTTTTCTTCGTAAGACAGGAGAAAGCTCAAATCCCACGAGTCTATCTAATACTCTTCTGGCTTGTTGTGCATCCACTAAGTTTAAATCTAGGGTTCTGGGATTTTTGATTGCTTGGTCGATCGCAGTTTTTGTGATTTCATGAAAAACGATTCTGGGTGCGGTTTTGATATCAAGTCCTAATTGAGTAGCAACATGTCGTCCAATCGCTTCTCCTTCGCGGTCTTCATCGGTTGCGATCCAGACTTTTTCAGCTCCTTTGGCTAAAGATTTTAATTCTGAGATGACTCTTTTTTTGTCTGGAGAGACTTCGTACTGGGGGATGAATCCGTGTTCGATATCAATTCCCATTCCCTTGGAAGGGAGGTCTACAACGTGTCCGTAGGAGGCTTTAACTTCGAATCCTTCTCCGAGAAATTTTTTGAGCGTTGGGGCTTTCGCAGGAGACTCTACGATTACAAGATTTTTTACCATACGTTGAGGATGTGAAAATAAAAACTGAACGTATTGTACAAAAGCGGGAGAAAAATGCAAGTAGGGATTAAATATTGGTTGTAATAGGAGAAGTTTCCCTTGACTTTAGATATATATATCGTTATACTCTCACTACCTAATATAAAAAACAATAAATTATGGCAAAGAAAAAATTAAATTATCTTGGCTCGCTCCAGGCGGAGCTTGATGCCATCGTGGAAAGTGGTGAGTTCATTGATTATGGTAGGAAACTTGGAAAGAATGACACCATCTTAGGAGAACTCCCCGTGGAGGTGAAGGCAATTCGGACACTCCTTTTCCGCAAGAGTGATGAGATTGATCAGATTGTTGATGAGTTTGAGGTTGATCCCAACAAAGGGGCTGAACAGTTTAATGTTCCTGGTAGAAAATATGGAAAACTTAAACGTGAAGCTGGCGTTCTGGATAATCTTGTTTGGGTAATTTTGGAAGAAAATTATCCAAATGTTGATTCTTTGGCAATCGTGGAAGGCTTTAAGGTTGTTAAACCCGGGAAGTCTGAAGCGGAAGAAGCTTTGGAAGACCTTCTGGAATCGTTTGCGAACTCTGGATTAAACCTTTCAAAGCTTATAGGTATTATTTTTAAATGATATACCTTTCCTCTCATCCGACAACCTCGCAAAATACGGGGTTGTTTTTTTTTGATCTATTTTTCGCTTGCAATCCATTTCCAATATCATAAAAATAATATCTGTAATAGCACTTCCCCCACTTACGGAGGAAGTTCTTAGTTTTATATCTCCTACTTATATTATGCCAGAAACAACGTATGTCTATTCCTTTGAAGAAGGAAAAGGACTTGGAAAAGACCTCCTGGGAGGAAAAGGTGACAACTTGGCGGAAATGGTTTCCCTCGGAATGCCAATCCCGTCTGGATTTACTATCACCACGGAAACGTGTGATATCTTTTACAAGAATAACAAAACCTATCCTGTGGAAGCTACTCAGCAGATTGAAGCACATTTGCAAGAGCTGGAAGCAAAAATGGGAAAAAAGCTGGGTGATGCCAACGACCCTCTTTTGGTTTCCGTTCGTAGCGGTGCAGCACAGTCCTTACCAGGAATGATGGATACCGTGTTGAACCTCGGTTTAAACGATTCCTCTGTCATCGGACTTGCTACCAAGACAGGAAACGAAAGATTTGCTTGGGACAGTTATAGAAGGTTTATTCAGATGTTCGGAGATGTGGTAATGAATGTGCCTCATCACGATTTCGAGGTAGCTTTACAGTCTGTGAAAGACAAGAAAGGCGTAAAACTCGATACCGAACTCGAAACAGCAGATTTGCAAGAAGTAGTTCAGCTTTATAAAACGGTGGTACAAAATGCAACAGGCACCACCTTTCCAAATGACGCCAGAGAACAATTGAAAATGGCGATTGACGCAGTATTTGGGAGCTGGAATAATGACAGAGCCATTTATTATAGAAAGATGAATGACATCAAAGGTCTGCTTGGGACTGCGGTAAATGTACAATCTATGGTCTTTGGAAATATGGGAAATACTTCTGGAACAGGAGTTTGTTTTTCCAGAAATCCATCTACGGGAGAAAATAAATTCTATGGAGAATTTTTGATGAATGCTCAGGGAGAAGATGTGGTTGCAGGTATCAGAACTCCACAGGAAATTAACTCTTTGGAACAAGTAATGCCAGAATGTTATAAGCAATTAGTGGATATTTATCACAGACTCGAACAGCATTATCACGATATGCAGGATATGGAGTTTACGATTCAAGAAGAAAAACTCTATATGCTCCAAACCAGAAACGGGAAAAGAACAGGTCCTGCTGCGGTAAAAATGGCAGTAGATATGTTAGCTGAGGGATTGATTGATGAAAAAACTGCGGTACTGAGAGTGGCTCCAAATCAGTTGGACGAACTCCTCCACAAACAAATCGATAAAGGTGCAAAAGCTGGTGCTGAACTCTTGACGAAAGGATTGCCTGCTTCCCCTGGTGCAGCTGTGGGACAGATTGTCTTTAATGCAGAAGAAGCACATATTCAGAATGAAGAAGGAAAGAAAGTCGTACTCGTAAGAACCGAAACTTCCCCAGAAGATATCCAAGGAATGGTGGCTTCACAAGGAATTCTTACCGCTCGTGGAGGAATGACTTCTCACGCAGCAGTAGTAGCTCGTGGAATGGGAAAATGCTGTGTAGCTGGTGCTGGTGAACTCGTTATTGACGAAAAAGCAAAAACCGTGAATGTAAAAGGAATTACACTGACGGAAGGTGATTATATCACTTTGGATGGTTCCACAGGTGAAGTCTTCAAAGGTTCCTTAGCCGTAGTAGACCCTGAATTGAGTGGAGATTTTGAAACCTTGATGAAACTTGCTGATAGTTTTAGAAAACTCTGAGTAAGAACCAACGCTGATACTCCAACCGATGCAACGACTGCTAAAAAGTTTGGTGCCGAGGGAATTGGACTGTGTAGAACGGAACATATGTTTTTCGCAGAAGATAGAATTAAAGCAATGAGAGAAATGATTCTCTCCGAAGATGAAGCAGGAAGAAGAAAAGCATTAGCAAAAATCTTACCGTATCAGAAAGGTGATTTCTATCAGTTAATGAAAACGCTTGAAGGACTGCCTGTGACAATCAGATTTTTAGACCCTCCTTTACACGAATTCTTGCCTACGGAAGACAAAGATATTCAGGCTCTCTCTACGGAAATGGGAGTAAGCGTAGACACTTTGAAAGCGAAAATAGCAACCCTTCACGAATTTAATCCGATGCTTGGACACAGAGGTTGTAGACTTTCTATCACCTTCCCAGAAATAGCTGAAATGCAGACGGAAGCGGTGATTAGTGCGGCGTGCGAATTGAAAAAGGAAGGAGTAGACGCTCATCCTGAAATTATGATTCCTTTGGTAGGATTTAAAACTGAATTTGATTTCTGTGCGGCTATCGTGAAAAAGGTTGCTCAGGAAACAATGGATAAATACGGAGTAAATGTAGAATACAAGCTTGGAACGATGATTGAAGTACCAAGAGGAGCTTTGACCGCAGATGAAATCGCTCAAAATGCTGAATTCTTCTCTTTTGGAACGAATGATTTGACCCAGATGGGACTTGGATTTTCTCGTGATGATGCTGGAAAGTTCATCAAAGACTATGAAGCAAAAGGTATCTTTGAAAAAGACCCGTTCCAATCTATCGATGAAGACGGTGTCGGACAATTGGTAAAAATTGCCGTAGAAAAAGGAAAGAAAACCAGACCTGACATCAGCCTTGGAATCTGTGGAGAACACGGTGGAGACCCAATGTCTATTGATTTCTGTCATAGAGCAGGATTGAAATATGTAAGTTGTAGTCCGTACAGAGTGCCTATCGCAAGATTGGCTGCTGCACACGCTGCTTTGAAGAATTAAAAAAATCCAAAAGAAAAGTTGCTGTTGATCACTCCTCAGCAACTTTTTTATTATATTTACTTGACATCTCGTTTTATATTCTTACTATTGTTCGTGTAATGCTATTATATTATATCATAAAAGTGATAAAACGTAAGATATAAAGTAGCAAAATGTAGCGAGAAAGTAGCAAAAATCGAGGAAAATGAGTATACTAGAAGAGAAAGTATTTTTAGATGATAAATTCAGAGTTCGCGTATGATTAATGTTTTGAGACCACCAGAAAAAGTAATTAGAAATAGCAAATTATCGGCTATTATTTCTGGTTTATATGCAAATTTGATCGGTACTGATCCCAAAGAGAATTATCACTCATTGGCGGAATTTATGGAGAAAAGTAATTTTAATGGAACTCATGGACTACTCCATGAAGTAGAAGAACAATGTAATAAGGATGGGACTCCTCTGACCTTTGATTTGATTGCAGAGGAAGAATTTTCTCTCAATATGTTGCTTTCAGGAACGGGATATGATTTAGAGACCTATCTTTATCAGGAAGACTTAAATCCTACAGGAAACGAATTAGGAAAACAAATTTCTGAAGCAATAGTTGATCTGATGAAAAAGAAAATTAAAGATTTGCTTCGCCATTTGCCTGATAATAAGGCACTCAAAGAATTTCAATCTGTGACGACAAATACTAGTTTATCAAGTTTTCTGACTCAAACGGATTCCTTTATGTCTACTTGGAGGGAAAAGATCAAAGGATTGCATTTTGAGCAGACGTTTGTTTCTAATACAGAGATTTTGCAACATTTGGAAACAAAAGGTAGTATTAATGCTACTGATTATGCGGGAGATAGTGCATGATGGAATCCTTTGTTAAAAAAGAATATGGATGCTCTGATTTCTAGAGAGGTTTCTGAAGGAATTACAGGAACGATTAATTGGGTGACGAGGTTTTCTGAGGGACTTAGAGATACGTTTTCTAATAGTATGCCTACGATGAAATCAGTTTTTGAAAAATATCCTTATAATCTCCTTCAGTTGAGAAAGGACTATCCTCTCCTAGATAAACAATTAGAAGCACTGGAAACCCAACTTGTAGAAAATGAAGGAGCTGATGAAACTCAAATTCAAGGAATTACAAAACAGATTGAGAATCTGTCTCGAGGCTATTACAAGAAAAAGATTGAAGAAGATAATCCTGATTTAGCTGATGTTTTAGGTGAACTTCGAGAAAAAGATTTTGATTTTAGTTTGATTGATGAGGCAAGATTACAAAATCTCCTTAATTGGGTTAAGGATCAAAAGATTGAAGATATGGAAGTGAAGAAGGTAATTTCTGATATTTTTAATATCAAACAGCCTGTAGATGAGATAAATTTCAAGAATTTTATGAAAGATTTAGTGGATATTAAGGGAACAGAAATCAAAATTCCTAATGGAAACGTAATTTTTAGAGTAAAGAAAACGATAAAAAGCTGATCCAATCCTGATATTAAAAATCTGCATATTCTGAGTCAAGTAGATGCTTTACCACTGGAATATGAGATTGATTTAGAAAATACTCATAATCTCACCGTAGAAAATAGGATGCAACTCAATGGTTTGCTCTCAGATTGTATGGTCGATGCTAATCAGAAAGTAGCAAAATTAAGCGGAGATAAGATAGGAAGACTAATTTATCTTTATTTTATTGGGAACCAGATTAATAATTTAGAGAATATTTCTGCTGACTCTGAAGAAAAATTAAAAAACAAACTCGGGGAATTTAATGAGACCTACGAAGAAAAACCTAAAGAAAAACTTAAGGAGCCTGAGGAGAAAGAAAAAGATAAAAATGATTTTTTGGAAGCTCGAAAAGGGATTAAAGGATATGGATTTGAGAAGGAAGAGCAAAATCTCCCTGATGATAAAAAGACTTATGGTTTTAAAACTGGAACTAGATTACGAGTAGCCGTGTGAGATAGTGAAATCCCTCCTCTGGAAAATGGAGGAAAACAGTGGGTGCAAATGGAAATTCTGGATACTACTAGCCATACTGATCAGTTTAAAGTAAGGCTTAGCGGAGGTGAACTTAAAGCTGGAGGGTATGAAAATAAGGAAATCTGGCTGGATAAGAGCAAGGAACAGATTCAGCACTTTCAAGATAAAAGTGGATGATTTTTAAAGCTTCCTAATCCAAAGGACTCCCCTACTCCTATAGATCATTTACAGAAACTCTTGGATGCTAATATCCCTGAAGAAAAAAAGTTGAAATCTGCTTTTGATGAACTTCAGCGAGATGGGAAACAGTTTGTAGGAAAATTCTTTGATGCTGAAAAGGGATCTACAGAGGCAGAGCCTGTAAAATATTTTGGGTATCAAGATACGGAATATGATGCAGAAGGAAAGGAGCACAAGCAAAATATTATGTTTGAGGTAGATCATAATCCCAGTAAAAAAACGTTTACAGTAAAAGGATCTTTCGTCAAACATGAGACTAATGATAAAGGCAAGGAAGAAGTAAAGAGATATAATCTTGGTTCTGATGGGCGTGAAATGGATTATAATAACTTTATGCTTTTTATTGCAGAAAAGGGACTTAAACCACGAAAAACTTCAGAAGCAAAAGCTCTCAAAGACCAACAAGATAAAAAAGATATTAGCGTGGTTAATGCTAAAAAAAGGAAACGGAATCGGGTTTCTCTCAAAACTGCTGTAGCAGGAATTAAAGGTATTTGGAAAAAGATTAAAGATGGAATTGATCAACATGGTAAAGATCAAGTAGATCAATTTAATGATCGAATGATTGAAGATTTGGGAATTTATGATATTGTGGCTAAGACTTTGGGATTTATTCCTTCTGTTAAAGATGCTGCTGCAGGATTGCAAATGGAACATTATCTGGAAAGAGATAATAAAACTCGAAAGAAGATTGATTTTTGGTTAGGGAAATTTAGATCTGATCCAGATTTTTGAACGAGTTTTGAAACTCCTGGTAAATTTTTCTCTACGATGTTTGGTGGGAAGTCCCTTCAGAGTTTTATTTTAGGTGGGAAAGATCTTAAAAGTGCTACTATTGATGATATCCCTCATTTTGAGCCTCCTATGCTCCATGTGGTGGCAGCTACGTTGATTGCTAATATCGAAAAAGGAGGGGGAATGTATCGTGGCTTAGCTAAATTTAGTAATAGTGGACTGTGGATCAAGGCATTGCTAGGACCAGAACACCATAAACAGTTTCTTAGAGCAAAAGCTGATTTGATAGCAGAAATCCGTAGTGGAAAGAGTAATTCAGATCAATTACAAGATCAACTCGCTAAATGTGAAATCGAATATATTACCAATAATATTAATGGAGCAGCAGGTGGACAAAGATTTTGATCGTATGAAAAAAGAGGAATCCCTGGAAAAGATGGAACAGACTATATAGATAATCCTTCCAAAAGACTCCTTTCTGGAAAGTTCGCCTCTGAGCTGGATTCAACCTTTAATAAATGGGGATCAAAAAGCAGTGTTGAAGAGAAATTTAATGGAATTGGGCACAATAACTTCCAGCTTGCTAAGGTAGATTTCGAAAGATTCCTGTCTTCTGATAGATTCCCAGCTGCACTCGCTAACTTTAAGAAAATGGGAATGTTGATAAAAACACCTGAACATCATAGAATTTTTCAGAGGTGTTTTACTACTCTGCTCTTGAGTGGACAATTACAAACTCACGCTGATAAGTCTCTGAGAAAATGGATGGTACAGATTGCAAGAACTTACGGATTTGCTCCAGGAATGGTGGTAAAAGATTTTGATCATCCTGAAAAAGTATATCATTTATTAAAGGTTGCTAGTGATGGAAGTTTTGCTGCTGCAGTAAACTATAAACCATCAGATTTCAATGCTTCTAGTAATAATGTTAATCTTAAAAAACTTAAGGAGGATATCGAGAAACGATGGAATAGTGAAGGTAATTATCATAAAATGGGTGATTTCTTTAAAAACGAGCTAATGACTACTAATTGGAATAATCCTGATGATAAGGAGCATTATGATCCTGTTCTTCAAAATTTTAAGGATAAAATGACGGAAAATGCTGAGGAACTTACGGATAATGATTTGATTCAGAATCCTGAATTTGCTAATCATGGAGGGCTTTTTAGTTCTAAAGCGGTGATTAATAGTATGATGAGGTATTCTAGAGGAAAATTTGATGGAGAGGATCCAGAAAAAATCGCTGCAAAACAACTCTTTTGGAAAAATCTAACTTCAGACATTAAACATATTGATACCTCTAATAGTTCAGCTTTAGAGACTTTGGTAAAGCAGTTTTTGATGATGTTTAGTGAAAAGGGATTTGGTGAGTGAGATAAAGAGCAAATTGTGAAGGCCCTAAAAACTGCTAAAAAATGTAAGGGAATAGGTGGATCTGTGGGGGAGATATCCACAGGAGCCAAGGATCCTGCAACTAAGAAAACCTATTCTACAGGGAAAGTAGAAAAAGATGATCGAGAAAATGTTTTGAAATATACTATTCAGGGAACGATCTTGGAAAGTGGGAATAATAAACCTCCTGAAGAATTTAAAAGTGCTATCGAAGCCTTTTATGAAATGTTTAAGAAAAATATTGATACTATTGCTGATGATGCATTTATTTCGAAAATATTTGGAAGTGCTTATACTAATGAGAAAGGTGTAGAATCTTTAGATTTGATTGGTTGGACTGACTACAATAGAGTGTTCGTGAAAGGAAATGCATATTTTTATGATGACGATGAGGATGAAGATGAAGGAGGAACTTGAGATACTAAAGAACGAAAAGCAGAAAGAGCTCGAAAACAAGGAGAATATAGAAATAGAACTAAATATATCAATGAATATCTCAAGGATAAGGATGCGAGATTACTGAGATTGGGTATTGATTTAGGAGGTAATCTCAATGATGTAAGCCGTTCAAAGAAAAGAATTGAATATCGTAGTGCTGCTTAGATTTTTCCTCTTGATTTTTCCTTTTATATTTTTTATCTAACATTTCTCAGTATTTACGCTTGACTTTCGTTTTCTGTTTCCTATATTTTCTAGACGTAGCATTTCTTTATATGTCTTATCTCTTGCTTAATGTCAGAAACGCTGAAGAAAAAGGAATTAACCCCTCAGCTTTTAAAAGAATTTCAAGAGGGAAATTTTTCACATCTTTATGATACCCGCCTTACGATTAATGAGATTACGGATCTTCTGCTCAAGAGTCCTGATACTTTAGAACGTGTGAAGGTAGATATTTTAAAGACTATGATCCGCAAAAAACCCTATCTTTCCAGTGAGTTTAGTACAGGAGAGGAAAACCTTTCTGATGATGAGAGAATTGCTTTGAATAGAGAGCGAAATGATAAGGTGAGAGCAAAGCTTAAAATAGCATTCGAGAATGCTGATAAAGAAAAGCTACAACAACAGGGCTTGGATAAACGATATAAATATAATAATTACTATCGAACTCAGGCGGGAGGAAAGAGCTTAGATGATAGGAAAACTTTCGAAGTATCTGAAGAGATTATGTTGATTAATAAAGAAAAAAAACGTGAGTACCTTATAGAATGTATAGAAACCCTCTTGTCTTCAACGATCTCCGATCCCACAAGTATGCATCAGCTTTTTATCAGGCAGGTTTGAAAAAAAGCTTATAGAGAAGCTGTTAAAGAGATTTCGCTCTCTGAAGAGGAGAAGAAAACACTTTTGGATCTTATTGAGGAGATGCCTTATATTTATACTTAATCTTTATTCTCATGGAAAAATGATGTATCCTACCCCATAATTTAGTATCAGAACTTTCTATCGAAGGGAATATGGTGTTAGAAAGTTTAGCACGTTTTTGTAATACTACAACAAAAAATCTTCTAGAGGTACTTATCCAAAGAAATACTCCTCCAAAATATGAAGAAGATAAACATGAAGAAGATGATAAATCGAATCCTAGAGACTATTTTGCTTTTGGATATAAAAAATATCGTAAAAAAGTAAATAATAAAGTTAGGGAACTTCGTGAGCCTATTCCAAAACTTAAAGTCATTCAAAATACTATCAGAGATCGTTTACTCAGCATTCCTGTATCTCTTACTTCTATGGCCGGGAAAAAGAAGGATTCAGCAGAAAAGAATGCTGAACTCCATAGGTATAATCCCTACCTTATTACTTTGGATATTAAAAATGCCTACCCTTCTATTACTACGCATAGAGTCTATAAAAATTTAGAAGGATCTCTGTGGAATGCACTCGATATTCGAGCCCCTCTTCTAACCACCGATGAGAAAACCACGACCGCCAACAATAAGAAATTATTTATCAGTGCACTCACTCATCTTTGTGTCAGTGAGGATGAGCTTCCCCAAGGAGCCCCTACTAGCAATCAGATTCAGAATATTGTGATGAGAGGATTTGATACTAAGATTGAAAAGAAGCTCCCAGAATTGAGCTGTTCTCACCTTATTTACTCTAGATATGCTGACGATATTACGCTCAGCTTTCTCCACTATACTACTAAAGATGTCTTAGAGGAAAAGTTTTCTTATTATCTTAACAAGAGTAAAAAAGCTGATTCTGAGACCTTGGAGGTACTTCTGCAACAATTTGAAAAGGAAAAATTTGTAGCTACAGATAATTTTGAACGTAAGTATATTACAGAAAAGATAGATGAATTTAGAGAAATTATACAACATCTCCCCCTTTCTTGAACGAATAAATATTCTGCCATAGGGAAAATTAATGCGTATAAACAGCAAATTATAGCTTCCGATTGGCGTATTGATCAAATTAAAGACGAATTGATCAGCATTATTGGACAAGAATGACGAAAAATTAATCCTAAAAAAATCCATACCCGAACTCCGCAAAGTGACACAGAAAGAGAAATTAATGGAATTGTATTTGATAATGCAGGAAATAGAAGTTTAAATAGAAAGACTCAAGGACAGTATAAAAGACTTTTCAAAGAATTAACAACCTCTACGTTAACAGAATTGGCAAACAATCATTATTATCAAAAAAAATTTCGTATCAAGACCTCTACTACTTGATCGAACCAGTATGAAGAACAAGAGGTATCAATTGGAAAGATAAAAAATACCCTTAAGGGAGTCTATAATCGCTTAAAACAAGTCTATGGATCAGACAGAGTCCCCAAAGAATTCACGGAGCTTTTCAATCAAGCTATGGAAAAGCGAGATACGTATGATTCCTGGCTACTGGATCCGAAGAGGACGGAAGAAAAAGTGAAAAAACAAGAGCAAAAAAAAGAAAAGGAATCCTTTTTGAAGAAAGATAAACAAGAGTATTATGAAACGATGGGAGTTCAATGAGAAATAGAAGATGATCTTCCCTTTTAATCTTTTTTGCCAATACTACCTATATCTATTTTTATTTGTTATAAAAACGCTCCCTTATGGTAGAAAACCAAGGAGCGTTAGTGGTAATTTACCATTTTTATTTGCGTTGGGACAATGCAAATCTCTCATATCATCAAATGATTACATAATCATTTTGAGATTACTTTGCCTTGGAGAATACATTATCCAGTAGACGAATAATATTGATCATAAAAGATCTCTCTCCTATGCTTCTGACCTACAGAAGCTCATGAGGATATATGGTAAATTAACCCTCACATAGTTTGAGTAATAAGGAAATTCTCTCACAAATCAAGAAAAAATCTGTCTAATTTTAAGCACAGCTAAAAAATCCCCTTGACTTTCCATATATATATCCCTATATTCTCTACTGCCTGATAGATGAAGATTTTTTGGGTGAGGGCGAAGTGAAACCTCTAAAAGAAGTAGCAGAATGTAATAAAAATTAATAAAATGGAAGAGAAAAAAGAAGAAAAAAAAGATGTCATTGGTGAAATCCTAGAAAGAGTGTTGAATGACCTTGGGATTACAGAGGAGAGAATTGATGTAGGTAAAGAGCTATTTGAAGAAGCTTTTGTTCAATTTGCTCTGGCGGAAGGTAAGGAAATCCCTCATGTGATCCTAGCATCTGCAAAACAGTCCTACGAACTTTTCGGAGATGTTCTGTTGAATACTGGAAAACTTTCCAGTAAAGAAGTTCATAATCTTGGGATAAGATTGTTTGAGATTACGAATTCTCCCGCGGTGTTAACCGCGAAATTGGATGTTGTAAATCGAATTAAACTTGCTGGGCAAAATGCTGGGTTTAGCGTAAAACAATCTGATGAACTTGCTTTTTCTTGGTATAATTCAACAGCCAAGCTCACAAAGGAGATTGCAAAACAAACGCAATCTCAGCCCAAAATCGATGGGAATGTCTTGGGACCTCAAGTTGTTAAATTTATTGGAGATCATTTGAAGCCAAAGGATTCTGAATCTGCAGAAAATCCAACGAAGCAGAACGAAATCATTTCGACAATCCTTGATCCAGAGGCTCGTGAAGCTATCTGGGGGATATTCCAAGTACTCTATGATGCATTTGCACTCCTTATTCAAGGTTGGTGGGAAGGCATCAGTCAAGACTATTTGGATCGGCGTTTGAGCCTCCTGCACGGAGAATACGAACAGCTGAAAAGCGTATTTTCTTCTGCAAAGTCCTTTCAATTAGTTAGCCAAAAATTTATTGGTTTCTAACTTGAAGGTTTCATTAAATTGTAGTCAGTCTGTATTTTCAGGCTGGCTATTTTTTTTGATCAGATTTTCTCTATTTTTTCTGCTTGAAAATCTTTTCTGCTTTTATATCTTAAGAATACGTATTTTTATCTAGAAGATGATCATGGGATTGGAGGAAAGATTTAATAAGCGACTCATCGGTGCTGTAATGGGTGGTGGCTATATAGAAAAGCCAAAAAAATCTGTTTCAGAGGAAGATGCTACTAAGAAGACAAAGAAATTAGAACCTTTGAAGGATTTTTTGGAATTAGGAGTTTGAGAACTGCATCATACGGTACATACTACCGTGGACCATGTAAAAAAAGAGGTTAAAAGTAAACCTCCTCTTTTCAAGAAACCCAAAAATATTTTTAAAAAACCTAAAAAAACTGAAGATGAAGATGAAGAACGATAGGAATCTCGCCAAACAATAAGCCTGATTCTGTGTTTCAAGTACGATATGTCTGGAAAAGCGTAAAGCTTTTGTCTTGCACTGCCCTCTCGGGTAAGCTTGCATTAGGAAGTGGTTTACCACTCGAAGAACTATCAGTTCAACTGAGGAGAAGTAGCACCGCAAGCGGAACATCTTCACGTTGCATCTTTCATCCCGACGAATCGGGGCTAGTTTTCGTTTCTGTGGCACTTTCATTTGGCTGAGTTGCATCCAGTAGCCGTGAGCTACCTCCCTTGGTATAATGTCAGGACTTTCCTCCCCCCGATTCATCGGGGAGTTGTACTTTGTTTGGATAGATTTAGTATATAGAAAAAAATCTGAATTACAAGTTCAGAATTTTCTTATTTCTTTTATGGCAGGGCATGAAGGAATCGAACCTCCGACGCGCGGCTTTGGAGACCACCGCTCTACCTCTGAGCTAATGCCCTGTGTTTTGTTTATCAATGTCAAACCTCTGACATGCGGCTTTGCCCCGCAGTACTGCGGGGTACCTCTGAGCTAATGCCCTATTCATTACCTTGTAGTATATACTAAAATGTAGGGGAAATGCAACAGAAAATTACTCTTCTGAGGTATTTTTTCAATAAAATAAAAAAAGATGATCTTGTTTTTTGGGAGGAATTCCCTACCTATAGAGATATCTCTTTATTCCTTTCTAGACAAAGATGTGGCAACAAATTAGAATCTTTCGTCTCGTGAGACCTCTCATTCATTTGGGGCTGATTTTGTTGGTTTTCCGACTGACTTACAAACTCAGGACCCTAGGGAATTTTCTTCCTCTCGATATTCCTCTGATCAACGTGAAAGAGCTACAGATTTTTGCTCTGCTTTCTGCAGTGATCTTTGTGGCTTGGGGGTTGATTAAAAATTTATATGAACTGAATAGAACTGCTGAAAGTTATATCAAAACTCTCTCAAAAGTCTGGATGTATCGGTTTATCTGTATCACGTTTGTATCCTATTTTGGGCAAGGAATCGTCTTTATGTGGGGAATCTCAAGATTTGTGATTATTACCACTGCCCTACTCGCTTATCTCGTACTTTTTCTCTTTGACCAGTTGCGATATCTTATTGATTTTAAACTCCAAAAAAAAGCTGGAAAAAAGGTATTGATTGTCTCCAATAACACGATAGATAGTGGAGAAGTGATTGATACGATCAGGCAAAATTTCTCTTTCCCGACAGAATTTATTGAACGAAAAGATATTGATAGCATTGATTTGCAACAGTATTCCATCACGGTTGCTTTAGGGAATTTTGAGAAAGATGGATTACAACTGATGTTTGAAAAAATCAGATTTTATGAGACGAGATTTTTCCATATTAGTGAAGGATATTTTTTGGAAGATGTTGTCTACAAGCCAGAAAAGATTGATTCGATCATTGCTATGGAGTACAAACATTCTCAGTTGGACGGACGATCCGTGGTGGTAAAGAGACTTTTTGATCTGGTAGGTTCAGTTATTGGGATTATTATTGGTCTGCCTTTTATGCTGATTATTGCCTTACTGATCAAGATTGATAGTCCAGGTCCTGTGATTTACAAGTCGAAAAGAGTGGGGAAAGGTGGAAAAGTCTTCACGTTTTACAAGTTTCGTTCGATGTATACCCATTTAAGTGTGGGATATGGAGGAACAGGGGCTGATGAACTTTATAAAAAGCTGATTGATAGCGATGCGAATAACAGAAAAGGGATCTTGCCAAAGATCAAGGATGATCCCAGAGTCACGAAACTTGGGAAGTTTTTGCGTAAGACCTCGTTAGATGAATTACCTCAGCTTTTCCAGGTTTTACTCTGAGATATGTCGTTAGTTGGACCTAGACCACATTTGCCGAATGAAGTGGAAAGGTATGAGCCGTGGATGAGGAGAGTTTTGAGTATCAAGCCTGGAATTACGGGATATGCACAGGTTTTTGGAAGAGATAATTTACCGTTTGAAGAAGAGGCGAGGCTGGATTTGTATTATATTCAAAACTGGTCTTTATCAATGGATATCTATGTTATTTTTGCGACTTTTGGGGTGGTGTTTAAGGGGAGATAAAAAATAGCCTTATTTAGATAATAAGACTATCTTATAGATTTAGTATATAGGGAATTCAACCCCCTCTTCCGTTGTCCTCATCGGATAGGGACGAGCCCTATCCCTACTTGTCGTCCTCCCTCTCCAGCCGATAATATCGGCTGAGGTGCCCGATAGGGCGGAGGGGTTGTTGAAAATTATAGACAGAAAAAAAGATAGCCCATAAGTTTAGGCTATCTTGTTGTTTTATCTTGCTTATTTTTATAGGTCTTTGATGATCTTTTTTACTACTCCGATGATTTTGGTTTCATCGTAGGGATCGATCTCTACCTTGTCGAAGAATCTGTTGATACTTTCAAGCCAGAGTTTTCCATCTTGTTTAATAATTTTTTTGAGTTTTGGGAGCTGATTGTGTACTACAAAGACAAAATCATTTTCATCATAAGCGTCTTGTTGGTGGATCAATAAGAGGTCTCCATCTTGTACTTTGGGTTCCATAGAGTTTCCTTTTGCACGCACGAAGAAACAACGCTGAATGTCTGTAGTGCCCATGAAGGACATCGTTACAGGGATTCTTTCTTGGGTATATTCATTGATAATCGCTTTTCCTTGATTTCCACATTGAGCAAATCCGAAAATGGGGAGCTGGATAATGTCTGTGAATTTGTCGGTAATACTTTCGCGGATCAAGCGGTACCCTTTATCATCTTTTGTAAAGAATCCTCTCAAAACGAGTTGGTTGAGCTTGTTTAAAACGGTTTGTGGATGTTTTACTCCGATAGCGGCTGCTATTTCTCTCAGAGTGATTCCCTCTTCGTTTACGTTTTTTTTGAAGAACAGAATGAGTGCTTTTTGAACGTCATCAATTTCTTTGAATACAGGCATGGTGATAGGATTAAAAAATAAAGCTGACTACAGTATAGAAATTCCGTTGACGAAATCAAGACATTTTTGATTTAAATTATTCAAATTTTGACGTTATTTGATAATCAAGGTACAACCTTGTAAAAAAAGTCTTGATTTTTTATTTTTTTTTCTTACAACCTATCACGCAATGATGTTTTATACTCTTACTATATAAAAATGCCTGCAAAAAATGCACAAGGACTCAAAGATGCTCTCGCTAGCATTGAAAAACAATTCGGTAAAGGGGCCGTAATCAGAATGGGTGACAATTCCAATTTTGGGTTGGTAAACACCTTCCATAGTGGATCTTACATCTTGGATTTGATTCTGGGTGGTGGATATCCTGAGGGAAGGGTGGTAGAAATTTATGGACCTGAATCCAGTGGAAAGACGACTCTCGCTCTCCACGCGATTGCTGAGGTACAGAAAAAAGGAGAAATTGCTGCTTTTATTGATGCTGAGCATGCTCTTGATCCTCATTATGCCAAAAAGCTGGGGGTGAATATTGAGGAACTTTTCCTTTCTCAGCCTGACTATGGAGAACAAGCCTTGCAAATTGCGGAAGAGCTTGCCAAATCTGGAAATGTGAAATTGATTGTGATTGATTCTGTGGCTGCACTCACGCCAAAAGCTGAGGTGGAGGGAGATATGGGAGATAGTTATATGGGATTACAAGCTAGAATGATGTCTCAAGGTCTCAGAAAACTGACTTCTGTCCTTGCTAAAACGGGTACTACTTGCATTTTCATCAATCAAATCAGAATGAAAATCTGAATTATGTTTGGAAATCCAGAAACAACTACAGGAGGAAATGCTTTGAAATTTTTCTCTTCTCAGAGGATTGAAATCAGAAAGGGAGATAAAATTATGGAAGACAAAGAACAAATCTGATACTTCGCGAAAGTAAAGATTGCTAAAAATAAGATTGCCGCTCCGTTCAAGACTGCTGAGCTCCCTGTGAAGTGGAAAATGGGATATGATACGACTACGGATATTATTGAGGCAGGAGTACTTTTAAAGCTGATTACCAAAGGGGGAGCATTCTACACTATCGGTACTCAGAAATTGCAAGGAAGAGAAAAATTAGCTCAGTATTTGGAGTCTGATGAGAAAGTGTTGGCAGAGTTGACGAAAAAGATTGAAGGAGCTATTAAAGATATGAGGACTGGAAAAAAAGTGCTTGATGATGAAGTATTTGATAATTTAGAGGAAATCGCAGAGGATATTACTGGAGTAGAAGAAGGAAATGAATAGAAAGAAAAGCTGACCTTGAAAAAAGGGTCAGTTTTTTACAAGTAATAATCGTAATCTTTTAATGGTTGCTTATTCGCGATTCTTATTCCTCGTCGAAGCATTATCGTCATTTCTGCTGGAGTTAATCCATAGGTAGGAGCTTGACTTCTAATATAATACCAACAAAAAAGGTGATCAAGTGGTCCCAAAGAGCTTGTTACGGTTTTCTCTTTTCGTTTTGCTTTCCTCTCGATACCAAAGACCCTAGCAATCCAAGTATCTACCGTTACAGCATTTGGATCCCCCATAATAGCACTATAATACTGATGAATTTTTGGTCCACTAGGTTCTTCTCCATTTTTAATACGTTGTATTTGATCCATAGAAAAGGGATGTCTTTTTTCAACAATACCTTCGTTTTCTATTAATCTTTTAAAAAAGGTGATATTTGAACTAATATCTACATTTTGGCTTGTAATAGTCAGGAGTTTTACGAGATAGGAAATATCTTCATGGGGATATTTTTCTTGTAAGAGCAATTTAGTTTTTTCATACCGACCTTTATAATTTTCTCCGTATTCTAAATATTTTTTTATATTCTCCTCATTGATAATCTGAGGGATTTGACTAGCTTTAGTATTTTTCTTTACCAGATCTATTCTTGTATTTAAGGTAGTTAAGAGTTCTTCAGAGTAATCGATATTTAGTACTCCTGTGTTTCTTAAAAGTAGTATTTCATTTCCTACTGCAAAAAGGGTACTGAGAGAGTTTCTAACGCTTCCTTCTATTTCTTCTAGAAATGTTTTAGCTTCTTCTGTCGAACCGAAAAGAGGAACATTAGGAAATTGTTTATAAGGGAAAAATGGGACGGTCTCTCACATGCAGATGTTCTTTGGTACGAGAATAAAATTATTTATTGCATATTACTTATTCTATTTATATTCGATCTCAATTTGTTTTTCTAAAGTTGCATCGTAGTAGGATTTTAATCTCCATGCTAGGATAAGTGCTCAATAGATATTTCATGATATTCCTGATTCAGATTTAATGACTTTTCGTTCTAATCACTCGGACATCCATTGACGAGAAGGATCTACTTTTGCAATGTGAACATTTCCTCCATAATCAATAATCTCATATACGTCTTCATTTTTCCAATCAGGAAAGCTAGGTTCACAAGTACCTATTAGATCTATTGCCTTCTTGCCATGATTTTCTTTAAAAAGATTTGTTATTTCCCCTCGATCCTGACTTTGTAAAGGGCATTTTCTTCCCAATTTTAAGTCTAGAGAAGGATGTTTAATTTCTTGCAAAAGATCTGAAGAATAGTTTGTGGTTTCTTCCCCTTCTTTATAAGAATAGTTATTTGATAATGAGTTAATCATATTTTATATTATATTTAAAAATCAATGTTATATTATATATTTTCTATCTAATATCAATAGTAAATATTAGTATTATATCAAATAATCTATCTCTTGAAAATACAAGGGTTTTAATTATAGTAATTCTTGTTGATCATTGATAACAAAATCAATTTTTTATTCTTTTTTATTACACCAATGAGAGTACCTATTGGAATATCCAACAGACATCTGCACTTATCTCAGGAAGATGCAAATACGCTTTTTGGAGCAAATTATCAGTGCACGCAGATGAAAGAGCTTTCCCAGCCTGGACAATATGCTTGTGAAGAAACCCTCACGATCAAAGGACCTAAAGGAGAGATATCAGGAGTAAGAGTGCTTGGTCCTTACAGAAAATTTACGCAAGTGGAAATCCTCGCTTCTGACAATTATAAACTTGGGACGAAAGCTCCCGTGAAAGAAAGTGGAGATTTGGAAGGAAGTGCAGAAATTGAGATTATTGGACCGAAGGGTTCCGTTCAACTAAGGCAAGGGTTGATTGTGGCTCAGAGGCATATTCATATGAGTGTGGCTGACGCAGAGAATTTTGGAGTGAAGAATGGCGATATTGTAAAAGTTGCTACTCCTGGGGAGAGAGCCGTGATTTTTGAGAATGTGGTGGTTAGAGCGAGTGATAGGTTTGCTTTGGATATGCACTTGGATATGGACGAGGCGAATGGTGCTGGATTAGGTGCTGGTGCTCGATGAGATTTGCAAATCTAGACTATTTCCTTATATATGAAACGATATTTTTTAGATTTTTTATTTTCCAATCATGAAAGACTACCGAAAAATTCTCCTTTGATCGCTTTTGGTCATTGTGCTTTTCTTCTTTTGACGAGAAAGCCTTGTGGTATATCTAGGCTCTCATACGTATTACAAAGATGTGCTCTCTGTAGGTGCTAATCGAGGAATTCTGATTTCTGCGATAGTGTGTGCGTTGCCTCCCCTGCTCTATCTGCTCAGGGCAAAGCGTTTTAACGTGAAGACGTTGGCGATTTTACTCGGATGTGGAGTGGCTGTTTTTGGATTGATACATAGCATGCGAAAAGGAGGCACGATCGGATTTGGATGGTTTATCACGATTTTTAATTCTCTGTTGCTTTTTGCATTGGGGACGTATACGTTGGTGGGATTCTTTGCTTTGGGAAGCTTTATTGAAAGGAAACGATTGAAATTTTCTCAGCATAGATGGCAAGAATTATTATTGACGCTTGGGATTGGATTGATTGTGTTTCTCGCAATCGTACAAATTTTACTGGGGATTGGAATTCTTTTCTCTGTAGTAAGCTGGATTCTCTTTTTGGGACTCTGATTTTTACTCTATTGGGAAAGAAAAAAATTGGGAGAACGAGCTGAATATCTTAGTGAACTTTTGGGAAGTTTAAAAGAAAAAGCTGGAAGACATAAAGGGCGAATGATTGCGATTGGAGCGTTGATTCTGATTTCTTTGGTGTATTGGTATTATGGATTCCAGAATTCTTTCATCCCCTACTCCACTGCTTGGGATGCGAATCATGAATATATGTATACTCCAAAAATTTTGGCAGAAAATGCGGGAATTTATCGAGGGAATACCGCTGGATCTACGATGCCAGGAATGTGGCACATGCTTATCACGTTTTTCTTTTCGCTGACAGGAAGTACTAATGGATTACTCGGACTTTCTCCTGATACGATAGCGGTTTCTATGAATTTTTTGAGTGGACTATTGACCTTAATACTAGGAATCGGATTAGTCTATCAGGTCACAGAGCTCTTTAGGAAAAAGGAAGATGAGGAAGAACATTGTTGATTGGTGATAGGGCGAAGTACGATACTTTTATGGTTAACCAGTGGAATGGGAGCGTTTCTGGTGATGGTGGATAATAAAACCGATCTTGGAGTGATGGCATTATCGCTTTTGGCTCTATTAGCGGGAATGATCTTTTTAGGAATCGTGCAACACAAAGATACTCACAAAAAAGAGATTTGGAAATATCTTATTATCGCTGGAGTCTTCTTTGCTTTTGCGACCTTAGCAAAATCCACTGCGTTTGTAGATTTGGCATTGTTTGGAATTTTCTTGATTGGGTTGTGGATTTCTCCACGAAGTGCTGTAGGAGTGGGGTTAGGATTAACAGGAGTTTTGAGATATATGGATATTTTGACTTCAAGTTTTATGATTACTCAGGGGGAAGCGAAATGGCTCATTATTATTGGAGTACTCTTAACGGTAATTGGAGTGGGATTAGCTCTCTGGAAAAAGAAAAAGTTGGGTACGTCCATTGGTTATTTACTTCTCTTGGGAGTCAGCTTTTTAGTACCGTTGGTTATTTTTAGAGTTCCGTGGCTCACGGTTCAACAACTCTCTACGAATAGTTTCAGTCCAAAAGCTGTGGTAAAAGGGCTATTTACACAAGTGGAAGGTGAGGTGAATTTAGCAGAGCAAGATCAAATAGATACGACAGCCTTGGCTTCTCTTTCTTGGGAGGATAGTCAACAGTCAGCAGAAAACTGTTTGGGAATGAATTATGACTGGAGCGAAGAAGAATTGGCGGAAGGATTGCAAGAAGTAAAAGGAGGTGGACTCGTGGAAGATTTTGGAAGGTATATCGGATTTGGATGGAAAGAGTTTCATCCTGGGAATGGGACCTATGCTTTAGCAAAACTTTTCTTCCCAAGTTCAGAGGATTGTTATTGAACCAATACTGATGCAAAAGTGCTCTGTAAATATAGTGAGGCAATTGATAATTTCGAGGTGCAGACGTTGAAAGAGGTGTATGCAAATGAGATCACGAACTATGCTTCCTCTGGAGCAGAATTGCTCAAAACTGCATTAGATGCTTTTGATGCGAATACAGGTGGTGTTTTTACGGCGGTTAATTCTCAGGAATATAGAGATTATATTGTTGCTTTGAAACAGTATTATCAAGCTCATAGTATTAAATCTGATGCAAGCATGCTGGCGATTCCTTACAGATATATTGTGCCTGTGAATATTGCGTTTAATCGATCTCTCCAAAATCTGAGTTCTTATTACACGGATATCGGATTTGTTTGGATTCTCATGTTTATTCTGCTGATGGTGAGTTTGCCTTATGCTTTAGTGAAAAAAGATAAAAATCTGATTGCCCTTAGTTGCACTACCCTGCTCTGATGGGGAATCTGGTGGGTAATTGGAAGTGCAATTCTCTGGTATGGCACGGTATTGATCTCACGAACAGCGATTACCTTGCTTGCGTTTGGGAATGTGGTTCGAACAGAAAACCAAAAATCTAAGCATAGATCAATACTGCTTACTTTATCTTTCGCAGTACTCGCTCTCGGGATTTTAACTCAGCTTGTTTTGAATTTTTTCAGGATCAGTTCACAAGGTGCGAATGGACCATTTGTCCGATATAAGGGGAATATGGGAACTTCAACACAGTTTACTGATCAGCTGGAAACAAAAACTAAGAGTAGTATTTACACGGCGAAGGATGTCTTTGATCTTCAGTTTCCACAATATAATCCTATCATCACTGCTCTAAAAGACAGAGCCAATGAAGATGGAATCGTGATTGCAGGGACGTATTTACAATACTTTCTCGAGAATCAATGGAATTTGCAGGGAGATGGACTTTTGACGAACTTCCGAGTAAAAGCCTCTGATGGAAATATTTGTAAAACTTATCATAGACTAAAGAATGATCATACGAAATACCTTGTTATTGATCCTAATATTGGAACTGTAGGAATGGGTGAAGGAAATGAGACTCTCTTTCATAGATTCTTTGCAAAGCTGAATGCTGTGAGCGGAACCATTGAAGAAGACGGGACTCTCACAACCTTGGTGAAAATGTCCCAACTTGGCTATCTCAAATTGATCAGTACGAATAATGTGGGTGCATATTATGCCTTTAATCTGAGTGACGCAGATATTAGTGTAGCTTTCGGAGCAACTACTCCAGAAGAAATCGTTTTGACTAGAGCAAAGCTTATCGGTATCAGGTATTTCCCAGAGGAATCTAATACCCTCTTTAATCAGATTGCTAATGTCTTTCTCCAGAGAATTATGGCAGGAGCAGGATTCGAAGAAATCGCTTCTATTTATGGGTTAGAAATTGATCCTCAGAAAGTAGCAAGTGTGGCGGTACAAGTATCACAAAAAAATCCTGCTGGAGTAGCAGAGCTTACTCAGAACGAAAGAACGGTACTTATTCAGTATTTAAATCTCTTCCAAGCGTTTTCTAGTAGCAATACTCAGATACAAAATCAAGGACAGCAGATGTTGCAAAATATCTTGATGACGAGTGTGACAAATTCTAGTCAGGTGATGTTGTTTGAATTAATCTAAAAGTCGCATCTAATGCGGAATATTGGTTTACTACTGTATCGTGAGGGTAATCCCATTATGATCGGATCCTGGTAAATCGCTTACAACGATATTGGAAGACCTCACTGATGGTGAAGTGAATACCTGATCAATGTGGACGTTCAGGATTTTTTGATCCCATAAGCTTCGGGTAGAAACGGGTTTTTCCCCCTGAAAAACATTGATCAACCTGTCTTCTATTCCTTGTAAAAACTTCTCATAAAAGGCTGACCAGGGGGAGAGGTTGAAATCTCCGAGTACAATGACTTTTGCGTTATCGGGTCTCTCTTGAGCTTGGGATAAGATGTCCTCTTTCAGCTTTTTTAACTGTTGGTTTCTCATTTGGAAATTGTATTCGGAGACGGGGGCGGAAGTGTGTACTACATAAAAATAATATTCTTCTCCTTCATAGGTAATCGCGACATAGTTTGCTCTTCGTCTCCCAGATTTGTAAGGATGGTTTTTGAGCATATCGGTAAGAGGATATTTACTAAAGACCATATTCCCTGCCACAAGACTCGATCGAGAAACGCCGTTCATATAGGGAAATCTCTCTTGGAAGAAGTCCTGCATTGCATTCGCGTGATCGGTAGAAAACTCTACCAATACTACCACATCAGGATCAGCTTTTTCGATCTGTTTTTCCAAACTTGTGTAATCCTCATTGGTATAGAGAATATTTGCGTAATAGATGTTTAATCCTGAGCTGGCAGGAACGGGATTCTCCCTCAAGGCATAAAAATTAAAGAATTCTGATCCATATAACATTCCCAATGCTGTACTTCGTAGGAAGAAACCAGCAAGAAAAGATGTTTCTATTTTTCTTCTGGTCGTTCTGGGCTTTTTATGTCTTCGTAGGAGGAAAAGTACTACTGTTATGATTGCTACTATTGAGAATCCTGTGGCAAAATAGGGTAAAAAGCTGATGGCTAATTCTGCGAGAAAGCTTTCACGAAAAAAATAGAGTCGAGTGGATAGCCCCATTCCTAGAGCGAGAACAATGAATATTGTCATACTATATAATGAATAGATTAAATTTGCCAGTTGATTTCTTCCAACCCTTTTTCTTTTAGCCAAGCATTCGTCTGGGAAAAGGGTTTACTCCCAAAAAATCCTCTATCAGCAGAAAAAGGTGAAGGATGAGGTGATTTAATGATCAGGTGTTTGCTTCTGTCAATGAGCAGATCTTTTTGTTGAGCAAAAGCCCCTCGGAGAATGAAGACAAGATGTTCTTTTTCATCGGAGAGCTTTTTGATTACTGCATCGGTGAAGGTTTGCCATCAAATGTCTTTATGGGAGTTGGCTTGGTCTTTTCTAACGGTTAAGGTAGCATTCAAAAGGAAGATTCCCTGTTTCGTCCATGGGGTCAGATTTCAGGTTTTGGGGATTTCTATGCCGACATCATCACGAAGTTCTTTATAGATATTTTGTAGAGAGGGAGGAATTCTGATCCCATCTTGGACGGAGAAACACAGTCCGTGAGCCTCTCAAGTTCAATGATAGGGATCTTGCCCGAGGATAACGACTTTTACTTCATTGAGCGGAGTGGAATTGAAGGCATTGAAGATGTTATTCCCCGCAGGAAAGATGGTTTTTCCTTCAGCTTTTTCTTTCTGTAGAAATGCTTTAATTTCTGCGAAATAGGGTTTTTGAAATTCATCGGCGAGAGCGTCTTTTCGTGAAGTTTCTATTTGAATGGAATTGAGATCTATCATTATTAGAATTACAGAGGATTAAAAAAGATTACAGAGGATTGATTTTAGTATAAAAATTTCTAGGGAGTTTTCAAGGCTTTAGGACTTTGGCATATTTATGCTGATTTTATCTATTGACATATATATATCTTTTGTATATACTCTCCATATAATTAATAAAAATAAAAAAAATGAAAATTGTTGCTGTAATTGGTGCGATTCTTGTTATCCTTCTTCTCTTTGTGATTGTTGGTTTCGTTTTATGGGCATTATTTAATGGAAGCGATGATGGAGAAAAAGAAAATAAGGATGATGAGGACGATTCGTCTGGAATGCCTGGCGATGTGTTAAACACGGGGATTTATGGTGGGATTGATATGAATCCTCTTACTCTTTGGTAAATTACTTAAGAACTGGTTATGCCAGTTCTTTTTACTTCTTTTGAAACCAACTGAAGATTCTTTCCTGAAATCTCACTAAGGGAGAAATAAGGTAGGTTTTGAAAAGAGAAAAAATAGGTGGGAAAGCGAGGAGAAGAGGGATAAACATTGCTAAAACGAACCCACCGAGAATATCACTTGGTCGGTGCACCGCAGTAATCACTCTACAAACTGACATCACAATAGCAACAATAATGAGAAAATAAGCGAAATAAATCAGCCTTTTATTCTTTGTTTTATGTCATCGAATAAGGGTTGCGATGGCGATAGACATCCCGACTACAGCGTGATCAGAAGGGAAAGAGCTAGTTGGAAGTAGGTTATCGAGGAGTGTTTCTGCGATAGTGTCATCAAGGATTTCTAGGTGAGGTCTACCTTTGCTGAAAAAGTGTTGGAGAAAAATATTAGTGATGACACTGATAAGGCAAGAAAGAAAGATGAAAATTGCTCCTTGTTTGTCGGTGAGTTGTTTTTTTATGATTCCTCTGAGGTAGAGGACAATGAGGAAAATAGGGTAAATGACGAGAAAAATATCGGCTCCGATAGGGGCAAAGGTGGCAATTCGTGGGTGGTTTTGAGCGAGTTTCATGGCTTCCAAGAGGAAGTGGTATCATCGCTGGGGTTCTATGAGACGGAGCTTCATTGTGTGGAAATAGTATCTAAAATCGATTGAATATCTGCATAGGTTATCGTTTGAATAAAATTTTGATGTTCTGAGATGGTTGCATATTCTCCCGTGTAAAGAGCAATTTCTGGCAAAAATCCTCTTAATTGGTTATAAGAGATTTTTTTTAAATGACGTTGTTTATAAAAATCAAAGAAATCTGAATCAATTTCTTTAGGATAGTTTGTATCGTATGAAGATAGACAAAAAATTTCATCACTTATAGTGAGAGAAATTGTATCAGCAAAAAACTCTTTATTTTGTGTAGTTTTTAAGAAAAGGAAGTCCGTAATCAATCCTTCAAAAAAATCTAAAAACAGAATATCAGAAGCACTTTTATACTTACAAAAGAGTAAATCCTCCGTCTCTTTTTGATACGTAAATGATAAAAATTGTATACCTTTTTTGTCTCGCTTCCCTGTGAGTTTTTTTAGAGATTTTGCTTTTCAAAATGTAAGATCTATGGTATCATCATCTCAAACAAAAATCATATTTTTTTCTTGATATCGTAGTTGTTGATAGTCATGTAAGGTGGCTAAAGATACTCCTTTGGGAATATTATTCGTACGAATTTCAGGATTTTTTATCAAATATTGATATGCTTTCTCTCGCCATTTCTTGTCGTTTGAAATCTCTTTTATTTCGTTTGCAATAACTTTTTTTTGGAATAGATAAGATTCTTTAGAAATGGGTTTTCTAATTTTATCGACTATATTTGCAATTACCAAAGGTTTACTAAATTCGAAACAAGTATGACCATAAGCAGTATAAGCTTCAATGTCAACGAAATATGAAAACAGTTCTTCTCTATCTGCAGAGAATAAAACGCAATGTTCTAGGAGGTGAGGAACATATTTGTTATTTTCGTAAAGTGGAGTTTTGATATAGAGGTGCATAATTTTTACTGTAAAATTAAGAAAGATTGCTACCAAATCAAGATAGCAATCTTCATAACAAAAGCAAGTATTACTTTTTTCTTTTGCTGGAACTACTGGGATGGGTAGGGCGACCGGATTTTCCATCCCAACCCGAATCTTTTCGTTTTTTTTCAGATGTCCAATCTGGTTTTTCGTGTTTATCCCTTTTCCCAGGATAACTTCCATTCGTTGTTTTGTGATGTGCCATAATTCTAAAGTTTTTATTTTCCCAACAATATTATTGGTTATTTATCTAATAATCAAATGGAGGCTTATTTCAAGAGAATTCCAAAGTTATTTTTCTTGCAATTTCCGTGGGATCTATCATCAAATAAAAAAATCTCTATTATTCATTACCACCTTCTTTACTAGCCTCATCATAAGAACTACCCAAATCATCGTCTACATACTTTTCCTTATACCATTGTCCCAATATCTTGTATTCATCTGTTCCTTTTTTCCCATCTTTATCTTTCAAGGCTTGCTGTAAATCAACCAGTTTCGCTCTCGTAGTAGAGGAAGAATATTCAGTGTTTGCATTTTCAGTCTCTAAGGGGAGTATCATCGAAAAAACACCCTCAAAAAGATTTGGAGTCTTCTCAACATTTCCTTTCAGCATATCTTTGGTATTGTTGATCATATCGGGATCAATGTGAGCAAAGAGTTTGCAAGCATTCTTGTTGGTAGAAGACTGTTCAGGGTGTTTTTTAGCAACTAACATGGGAATGAGTTCATTCATACACTGCCTTCGCATTTTCAGTTGGTCAATCGAAGCATCCTCTTGAAATTGGTCAAACTTACGGAAAAAGTTGAGAACTTGGGGAGAAGCGGTTGCCTTATCCAGAAAGGAAGGAGGTCGAGCAGTAAGTTCCATCAAGGTACTGAAACCAGCAAAAAATTCTTGGTTCAATACCTCTTTTTCCACCTGCCTTTCCATACGAATTTGTACCAATTCTTTTCTATCATTTTCGTTGTAGAGTTTTTGAATTTCTTCGTGTAAACGCTGTTGAAGGTCGATTTGATATTGTTTCAAATCAGGTTTTTCTTTCTCCATTTCTTTTGCTCGTAAAGTTTGCTGAGTGGATTTGATAGTGTCCCAAACCTTCGTATTTGGCATATCATACGGTGTCTTTTGAAAATTATTGCTTCCCACAGTAAAAGCGGTAGCATTGGGAGTTTCAGGATTAGCATCAGCTAAAAAATCACTTGTTTCCAGTTTCGCAGTAGCATTACGATTGGTTCTCATTGTGAAGGATTTTCCTTTGACGATACCCGTCATCGTGATGTAGTCGCCTTCAAATTTGATGTCCTTACTCGCATTCAGAGCAAAATTTTCTCCCGCTGGCAAATTGAGATAGCTAGACATTCCGATTACAGGTCAGAGAAGGTTCAGCTGTTCCATTGTGGTTTTGGTAGGTGTATCAACTAATGATTTGATGTCCAAGAGATGATTTTTGTATTGTTCCAATCGTTGAACTTCCTCTGGTGTTCTGGACTGTTCAGCTTTTTTCAGAAGAGTTGTATAGGTTTCATGAGCTTTGAGAGTGAATTTTCCATATTGAGTATCTAATTCTTCCAAACTCATTTTCTCTTTATCTCCAAGGAGTTCGGTATATTTTGAATTTGAAGAAGTGGTAGCTTTCTCAAAGTCAGCGAGCAAAGCAGGATTTCCCACATTTTTATCAAAGATGATTCCCGCCGTATCGGAGAATTTTTCAGCAGAAAAAGAATGCTGAGTTTCTGGCTTTCCTCCTGCTTCGTTGATGAGCATTCTTTCCAATTTCCCAAAACTTGATAAGAAGTCTTTTTTTTCTTCATTTGAAATAGTAGTGTCAGTCTTTAAGAGATTATTTGCGGCACTCACAATAATATATGTTTCTTGTTGTTCGGGGGTCCATATAGCAAGGTTTTCTCGCTTTGGGTCTGATTGTAAGCGTTGTTTTTCTTGATTGAAAGCCTCACTATTGGGTTTTACTTCCAATTGAGGATGTGCTTTTGCAAGTTTTTGATACTCTTGATAGGCATTTTCCAATTGTAAAATTTCATTAGAGGTTTTTTCTTTAGTATCTGCAACATTAACCTTTGTTTCTGCAACATTAACCTTTGTTTCTGCAACATCTTCTTTTATCTCAATTCTTATAAAATTATCCTTAATGTCAACTCATACACCTTCCTTTACTTCAACTTTTTGTTCTTGGGAGATGATTCCTTGTTCAAAATAATCCAAGAGTATTTTATCAAATTCTTCTTGGGTAATATTTTCTCTAGTTAACGCTTCTACTAAACTTTGTTTTTTCTCTTTGTTTTTCTTCTCTGCTTGCATTTTTGCAAGTCCTTGCAAATTAGATACAGGATTGAGTCTCTGCCAAAACTCCTCTCCTTTCCCAGACATTGCTGGACTTTTTGCATTAGAAAAATAGTCGTCTACTTTTTTTGAGAGATGAGAATGATTTGCAAAATATTTTGGATCATTGGTATATTTTTGGTCAATAGAAGGCTCTGGACTAACACCACCGTTATTCTTTTGTTCTTTGATATCAGCTGATTGATAAAACGTTTCGTTCATCTTATGTTTTTTAGAAAAACAAAATCGGAATATACCTTAGTATAAGTATACTCCGATTTGTTTAGAATGCAATTTTTTGCTAACTATTTCACCCAATCAGGATGTTTACTAATATCATCGTTCACCTTTTGTACTTTATCCTTTATAGAGTTAGTATCTCGGTTCCCCTGTTGCATCTTTCTGAGCATTTCATTTAACGTTTTTAATCACTGTGCATTAGGATTTCCCAAATATGCTTGATAAACTCTAACAAAGGATTGTATACCAATCTTCTCAGCCTCAGCACCACGAGCATCAGCCTCAGCACCACGAGCATCATATTCTTGTCCTTTCTTTTTTCCATATACTATAAATCAATTTTGGTATCACTCATAAACGAATAATACCCCATTTATTCGGTCGTCATTTTTCCCTTCCATATATAATTCTCACCGGTTTTTCCCTTCTGCATTTATTCGTGATTTATCGGTCAAGGAGGACCGTATTCCGTCTATTAACGCAACGAACTTCTGTATTCCCTCTTCCCCTTGAAAACTTACTTTATTCTGCTCTAAAAACTCCTGTGTATAGGGCTGAAAATTATGTCATAATTTTACTCGTAAGCTCTCCCACAACTTCATCTGATCTTCATTTAGTCCCTTCACTCCTATCGAACTCAGCACACTTTCCGCAGTGGTCCCTGCTATCTCACTATTAGTCGTAGTAGACTTAGCTGTGGAAGCCGGCTTATCCATATTCATTGCTAAACTCTGAGTGGTCTGCTGTTTCGTCTGCTGGATTTTCTCTTGTGCCTGACTTACGAGTGGTGTGGCAATAAGGGCTGTAGCAACAGCAATGTTTCTGATTAAGTTTTTCATCTGTCTAATAGAGTAGAAGATAAAAGTTATATTTTGTATTATAGTTATTGTTGAGCAGTTTGTCAAGGGAAAGATAATGTAGTTGCTAACACAACATACAATACTTTCCATTATTCAGATGAAAATATCTTTCTAATTCCTCTGAAGAATAGCGGTGGGATCAGAGTTTATTATCGTAAGCACTCCATCCTTGCTCATCATAAGAGACAAGATTAATCAAATGGGATTTTCCAGGGATTTTTTCTATTGGAATCACTACTTGATACCCTTTATCAATTTTATCTTTTAAGATTTCTAAAGAAAGCTTTTCTACCCTAAAATTCCCTCCAGATGTTTTAAAAGCTTCCAATCGGAAGACATATTCATTTTTTAGAGGGAGATCTTCTGAAGCAAGATTAACAAAGATTTCTTCATGCTCATGAAGAATAGTCACTCCCTCAAAAAATGGGAGAAGCAGAAGTCCCATTTTCGGTAAAAGTGCTCATCATGGAATAACTTTAGAAGTAATGAATTTTTTGGCATAATGTTACTTTTGTGTGGCTAAAACAAGGAGATTTAGTAGTATATAACTACTTTATCTCCTATTTTTTTATAAGATGAGTAAAAAAGTATGCAAAAAGTGTAAATCTAAAA
>JAISKI010000012.1 GCA_031261265.1 Candidatus Peribacteria bacterium | reverse complement strand
ATACTTTTTTGGCTAGAAGAGGAACTTGGGGTGTCATTCATCTCTCCCAAAGCGATAATTTCTCCGCCATTGATGAGGACTTCCCCGTCGGCGTCAATTCCTCCATTTCCTCCTTGGCTGGAAGCAAAAATCGTTCCGCCGTTGATGGTCAGACTTCCATTGCTGTCAATTCCATCGCCACCAGCATTGATAGTCAGATTTCCTCCATTGATTTGAAGATGACTTACATTGTCTTCACTCGCATTCAAGCCGTCATCTACTGATGTTATGTTGATTGTTCCGTTGTTAATTGTCAGGTTTCCATCGGTTGCAATTCCTTCCTGCAAATTACCGACAACGCTCAGACTTCCTGCTCCGTCAATCGTGAGTGAAGCCACGGAATAGAGTGCTGCGTCATATTCCCTTTCTTCGCTTCCATCTTCCAGATAATTCTCGGTATTTTCCGCGATAATCACAGCAGAAGAAAGAGAATGCTGAAAGAGAATTGCTGGTCAATTCGGATTCGTGATATGTACATTTTTTAAGGTCAGAATGACTTCTGATTCGGGTGCATCTACGATAATCCCTCCGTCTGTGAGCGTTCCTTCTACTACATAGTGTCCCGCTTGGGTGATGGTAAAATCTCCTGCAATCACATCTAGCTCGATAAAGGTGGTTTCGTAAGGGATTTCAGAATTTTGTTCTGGTTGTTCTCCTTGTTCCGTTGGCATAACAACCGTTGAAGGTGTCGCACGGAAATTCCAACAGAGTCCTGCAATAGCGAGAACTACAACTGCCCCAAGTATTCGCAAAAGTGTCTTTTTCATAGTAATATGGTAAAGAGTAAAAAATTAACATAGTCTTATCCTCCAAATCCTCCTCCTGCTGGTCTTGTTCCTCCTCCATAACTTCCTCCTCCTGTCGGTCTGGTGCTTCCCCCTCAAATTCCTTGTGTAGCTTGACGCTCCATAGCTCTCTCTTGTTGCTGTTGCATATCTTCAATGCTGAGTTTTTCTGCAACGGTAGTAATTCCTGCATTGGTCATTCCTTCTACGGTGATGTACATCGCTTTAATCGTATCTCCCAAGGACAATCCGCTCAGGACTTCGGTATTACTTTCATCGGAAGCTCAGATTTCTATTTCTTGGTCTGCCCAAGCGTTATTTTTCCAGAGCATTACCACATTCTTTCCGTCTTTTCTGGAAATGGCTTGATTTGGCACGACCATCACATTTTTCGTCTGGGACATAATGATTTTGGCGTTCCCTCCCATTCCTGCCAGGATTACTTCATCAGGAGTATTTTTTTCAAAGGTTATGGTCACTTCGTAAGTCGTCAGGTTTCCTGCGGAGGTAGGCACGGTGTTGATTTCCGTAATCAATCCCTGATAGGTCGAGCTTGTGTAAGCGTCCAAATACACAACTACCTCCATTCCCACTTTGAGTTTTATGATGTCTACCTGCTCCACAGAGAGCGTCATTTCCAAGACATTATTATTTTCCACATAGAGATATTTCACAGTCGAATTGCTTGAATTATCAATACTATCTCCCACCTGAATATCCATTTGCGTAATCACTCCATCAAAATTCGCTGTCAATTTGTAATCCTCGTATTTATCTAATAAAGAATTAAGAGAATTCTGCCTTTGAGTCACGGAATTTTTGGCTTGTTTGATTTTGCTTTCATTCAAGGATTGTCCGCCATTGATTTTTGCAATATTTCTTTGTACTGTGTCGATGTCTGATTGTAATTGTGCTTTCTCTTTCGCTTGGGTAGCGAGGGTGGTATCGATAGACATATTGAGCTTATCCAAGTTTGTTTTTGCTTTGTTCATTTTTAATTTCGTATCTTCCAAAGAAGTATCCTCCTTGAGATTAGCTAATTTTTCTACCATAGTAGTATATTGCTGTACATATTTAATTCCCTGACTCTGAATGTTGGTCCCGTAGGTAGTAGCATATCCATTGATTTTCTCGAGAGTAAAGGTGTTGGATTCAATACTCGCCTTAAACATATTGTAATTTACATCTCCCCAACTCATCATAGCATTTCCAATTTCTTTCAAGGTACTGTATGCCTGCAAAAGTTGTTCATTCGTCAAATCCTGTACAGGAAGTTTTTCCAGAGTGGTATACAAAGTATTCAAACTTGCTACCTGAGCAGAAATAGCCCAAAAAGCTGATTCAGACTGATTCCTAAAATTCGGATCCTTGGCTCCAATATAAATATTCTTCTCTAAATATTTATATTTATCACTCAGCACCAAAAGCTGATCAAAGGTATCTAACGTAGTCTGTAAGCTCAAAACGGCACTTTTTAAGTCATATACTGCGGTCTGAAACGTGGTATTCCTTGATCTAATAGTACTAGATAATGCTAAATCGGCAGTTGCACTATTCGAACCAGAAAGCAGTTCTTCATAGTCAGCTTTCGTATCAGTATAGGTTTTGGTAGCATCTTCTATCTTTTGTTTCAGTTCTTCCAATGCCAAAGCTTGGTCTTGGTCAATAGTTCTCTGTTTCAGGATCAAGGCATCATAATTCGCTTGCTGTTGCAAAAGCTCCAACTGCAAATTGTAGCCGTCCAGTAAATCCTGCAAAGACTGCTTCGCATCGTCCAGATTGATTCTGGCCTGAGTGACTTGGTCATCCAAATCGTCCGTTGTCATTGAAGCCAAAGTCTGCCCTTTTTTCACGAGGTCCCCGACTTTCACATTCACGGTCTTCACTTTTCCTTTACTTCCCATAAAGGTGAGCTTCTGAGAGTCAGCGAATTTTGTGGTT
Source organism: Candidatus Peribacteria bacterium (assembly GCA_031261265.1). The sequence goes on along the minus strand of JAISKI010000012.1, from coordinate 1,122 downwards.
CCCTTGATGGTCAGGACGGTTTCTAGATTTCCTGTACCTACGGTCATATCTATATCAAAAAAACTCTGATTAGGATTAGCTGTGGAGGCTCGCGGTTTTCGTAGCCAAAGCACGACTGCGAGTATTACTACTAGTAAAGCGGTTTTCCGTGGATTACCTGTTATCAGGTTTTTAGTCTTTTTAAGCATGTAAAGAAAAAAAGGGTAAAATTTCAAACGTGTTGTTAACTTTTTACCTTAATAGAAAGTTAAATCAAGTAAAAGTCTCTTTATTCACCACCTTCTCCAATAAGATATCCAAATCCTTTTATAGTTGTAATCAGATTTTTATCGAGTTTTCTACGCAGAGTAGAAATATACACATCCAGCTTATTATCTGCCTCCCAAATTGCATCATCTCCCCAAAGTTCCGTGATGATATCTGTCCTCGAAAGCGTCCTTCCTTTATTCTGAACTAACAGTTCTAAAATCTGAAATTCTTTCAAGGTCAAATGGACTACCGTGCCAGCTTTTTTCACCTCTTTTTTGAGTAAATCCACGGCAATCTCTCCATAGTTAAAGAATGCTCCCAGTACACCTCTACGCAAAAGTGCTTTCGCACGGGCAAGGAGCTCTTCCAAATCAAACGGTTTGACCAGGTAGTCATCTGCTCCCAAGTCGAAAAGCTCCAACTTGTCTTCCAGTTGAGATTTCGCAGTGATAATGATAATAGGGACATTCTTCAGCTTTCTAATTGCTTGGCAAAAGGATTTCCCGTCCACTCACGGGAGCATCAGGTCCAGGAGAATGAGGTCATAGTCGTGCATTTGTGCCATCAGCAAGCCTTTTTCACCATCATAGGAAGTTGCTACTTCTCGTCCTTCTTCTAGTTCTAAGTAGGTTTTGATGTTCTTCGCGATTTGTTGGTTGTCTTCCACGAGTAGGATTTTTGTCATCGGAGTAGGTAATAGATAAATTAAGAGTATAATAAAAAATTACCTTAAAGGAAAGTGAAATCAAGGAAATTTGGCATAATGTTACTTTTGTGTGGCTAAAACAAGGAGATTTAGTAGTATATAACTACTTTATCTCCTATTTTTTTATAAGATGAGTAAAAAAGTATGCAAAAAGTGTAAATCTAAAA
>JAISKI010000005.1 GCA_031261265.1 Candidatus Peribacteria bacterium | reverse complement strand
TACATTTTCTCATGTGAAACAGAAAGCTAATTTACATAGATGATTAAAAAAGAAGAGAAAACTTAAAGTTCTTGACCAATTTTTATGAAAATAACCACACAAAAGTAACATTATGCCAATTTTTTTACTAAAGCCTCCATAGCTTCTGTAGAAAATCCTCCAATAAGCTTGGAAATTGAGCAGGTTCAGCAATCCATTTGGGGTAGTAAAAAGATAAAAGATAGTTTATTTTCTTACAAAATCACCTCGCCTTGTTTCTCTTCTCCTCCAACCGTGCATCATTTCATGGGTTCTGTTTCATAACTCAGCTTCATCAGCTCCGTGGATGATAATGATCCATACTTTTCTGCTACTTGATCCAAAATCTCTTTCTCTTCTTTTCCCAAGGCAAGATAGGTAGCAAATGGCTCTCCCACGTAGAAATTTCCTTCTTTTTTGAAGAGTTGATCCAAAAGGTAAATATCTTTATTGAAAGGTCCTCGATGTCGTCTCTTATACTCCAAGTAAGACAGCTTTCTTTCTAATGTTTTTAGAGCAAGTAAATCTGAAAAATAGACTAATTTCATGGCTTTTAAAATATCTATGTTTTTTTGAGGAAGCTTATTCATCAAATAATTGATCATTTCCAACATTATCCAGTTGATCTTATCGTTGATGAGAAGATCCTCTTTTACTTCTAAGGCAGTTGCTACTCTTGTAATCAAGTCCAAAGAAGGATTATAATCACCATTTTCTATATTGGAAATAATTGCTTGGGTGGTACCAGCTTTTTTAGCTAATTCGGTCTGAGAAAAACCGTGATAGAGTCTGAGGCGTTCCACATTCATTCACAACACCAGTTGGCGTATTCATTTTCTCATTTCCTCTGGTGTAGGAAGATATTTTGCTCGTGGATGAACATAATTTGGGTCATTGATAATAGGCATTTTATGATGAGATAGAGAATAAAGTATGGAGTGAACGATATTGAAAGATTTGATCACATTTGAAATCTTGAATGATAAGTTGAGAAGCCTTGATATGTTGTAGATATTCACTTTCTATTTGTTGCTGTGAATAGGAATCAGTATACAGTTTTGGTTTTACGAGACTTCAAGTCAGAAGCACTAGTGTATTCTGTTCCCAATGAAAGAAAATTCTGAGTAGATAATCGCTATCTGGAATACTACTGTATCATCCTTACTATAATGTTTGATTTCTTTATGAATTTCTTCCAAACAAGATTCTAGAATATCCCTGTCATTTTGTACGACTGAAATAACCTTCATTATATTTTTGTTTTTAGTAGGAAGTAAAAAGTATATCATATAAGATATATAACGTTTTTTTTACACTTTGCAAGGGATTTTTAAGATATTTCCCTACTCCCCTATCATCGCCTTTATCAATCCAACGAATAACGGATGTGGAGCCAATGGACGAGACTTCAATTCTGGATGAGCCTGTGTAGCAATCATAAACGGATGATTTTTTAATTCCACGACTTCCACCAATTCTCCATCTAAACTGGTCCCTGAGATATGAAATCAGTTTTTTTCAAATTCTTCTCTAAAGGTATTATTAAATTCATAGCGATGTCTGTGTCTCTCCGCGATTTCTGTTTTCCCATACAGCTGGAAGGCGAGACTTTCTGGATCAAGTTTACAATCATAGCTTCCTAATCTCATGGTCCCTCCCTTGGTATGGATTCCTCTTTGGTGTTCCATGAGATGTACAACATTATGTTGTCCTTCGGGAGCGAATTCTTCGCTGTGTGCGTCTGGATACTTGAGGACATTTCTGGCAAATTCGATCGCCATAATCTGTGAACCGAGGCAGATCCCCAAGTAGGGAACTTTATTTTCTCTGGCATATTGGGCAGCAAGGATCATCCCTTCGATTCCGCGATTTCCGAATCCACCAGGGATAACAATTCAATCGTATTCTTCCAGAGTGTTAGCAACGTGTTCAGAAACGTTCGAACCCCCCTTCCCCCCTTCGTAAGGGGGGTGTTCTAATTTTTCTGCATCCACAAAAGAAAGCTGAATTTTTACATCGTTTCGATAGCCAGCCACTTTCAGTCCTTCATTCAAAGAATAGTAGGCATCTTCTAAAGCACAATATTTCCCTACCATTGCAATTTTTTTCACTGTAGTGGAATTATCGATATGTTGCACGAGTCCTTCTCGTTTGGACATATTGAAGGGTTTTTGGGCGAGATTGAGTTTTTGGAGTAAGATATTTCCCAAGGCGTAGCCTTGATAATTCACAGGGACTTGATAAATAGATTTCACGGTTGGAGACGGAATTACACAATTTTCTTCTATCCCTGTCATGAGAGAAAGCTTGTGAATCAGATTTTTTTCAATGGGTTTATCTGCTCTGACTACCAAAATATCGGGTTCGATTCCTCTGGCACGCAGATCGCGAACAGAGTTTTGAGCAGGTTTAGTTTTGAGCTCTCCAGAGGCTCCCAAATAAGGAAGGTACACTAAATGGACGAAAAGCACATTGTTCGTACCAAGTTCATGGCGAAGCTGACGGACCGATTCTATCAAATATTCACTTTCCATATCACCAACCGTTCCTCCAATCTCCACCAAAGAGATATCCGCCTCCGCTGAAGTGATTTTTTCTTTCACTAATTTTGCTACATGTGACACGACTTGTACGGTTTGACCGAGATATTCTCCTTTTCTTTCTCTTTCAAAAATCTCCTGATAGATTCTTCAGGTCGTCCAAGATGAATTACTATTTAAGCTGGTATCAATATACCTTTCGTAATGTCCTATATCTAAATCAGTTTCTGCACCATCGTCAGTCACAAATACCTCACCGTGTTCGAGTGGATTCATGGTCCCAGGATCAACATTCAGATATCCATCAAATTTCTGCATAAAAATATGATAACCAGCAGATTTGAGGATTGCACCGATACTTGCACCGGTGATTCATTTTCCAATTCCTGAGAGTACTCCTCCCGTGACACAGATAATTTTCATGATAATTTCTTTAGTGGGTAAAATTATCTGTATTCTTTTTTTTTCATTTTTCAAGAGGATTTTTTCTTTGGAAAATTATAATACAAAATGCACCACCAATCAGTAAGATATGAATTGCAGTTTATATCCTAACATTCATTGGTGATGCAAACTAATACTACGAAAAAGGGACAGCTTTCTCAAGG
>JAISKI010000022.1 GCA_031261265.1 Candidatus Peribacteria bacterium | reverse complement strand
CCAAGAACGAGTAATAGCCTAGAATCAACATTTGGACATATGAAACAGAATGTTAAACATCATAGATGATTAAAAAAATGGAGAAAACTTAAAGTAATAGACCAAAATCTCTGAAAATAGCCACCCACTTTTTTAATTATACCTAAATGTTTATAAGTTAATAAATTGACTTGACTTTGATATATATATGATTATACTATATAAAATAAATAATTTAAAAATAAAATAACTTAAAAAAAGGAGGAGGTTAGTATGAAAATTTTTTGTATGATTTTTGGGCTTGTGTTTGTGGTATTATTTTTCATTTTTTTATGTAGTCCTTCAAAAAGACGTGAAAAGAAAGAAAAACAAAATGAACAAAAACGAAAAATTAAGGAGAAACTTGCATATTTGCAAGAGAAGTATGTAGGAAAAGAATATCGTTGTTCATTGCGTACAGGTTGGAATTTTATTGATGAATATGGGAAGGTGATTGAGGAGTTGGAGACTTGTTCCGTGGATCTATGGATTCATAACAAATCCGTTCATCCTACCATGATCCCCATTAAAATCACTAAAATTGAACCTTATGGATGGTTTGATAACTATGATTTTGAAATCGATGTTGATTTTGTGACAGAAAAATCTTTTGATGATTTCGAGATCAAGTATGTGGGGGACTTTGATACTATTCTCCACAGTGCCTATTTGGGAGATATCTCTTTACCAAAAAAAGACTATTTCCAATATGAAGTTGGGAAAGTCGTGAAAATTCAATTTTCCACGGTGGAAACTGAGAATGGTCTTAGAATCATAACTTGTCAGATCAAGCAATAGAAATTTCTAGTTTACTAGAGAGAGGCGATCAAAATTCTTTGGTCGTTTTTCTTTAACTCAGCTTTTTTACTCTTCTCTCTGTACCTGTTCGATAGATACTCCAATCGCGGAGAGTTTTTTGATAATATTGTCATATCCTCTTTCAATAATTGCTTCATTGGTGATAAATGTGGTTCCTTGTGCCATAATCCCTGCGAGTACCATTGCACTTCCTCCACGCAAATCCGTAGAAGAGACATATTCTCCTCTTAAAGGTGTCGGCCCGAGGACTAAAGCTTGGTGGGGATTCAAAATTTCTATTTTTGCTCCGAGATTTTCGAGTTCGTTGAGATATCCAAAACGTCCTTCGTAGAGCGTCTCAAAAATTTTAGAAACTCCATGACATTGGGTGAGGAGACATCCGAAGATAGATTGAAGATCACTAGGGAACCCTGGGAAAATTCTGACTTCTAATTTTTTTACTGCTTTGTAGTTGGGTTTATTAAAGGAATCAACTTTGATGGTGTGTTTATCGAGAATGCGGAAGTTGATACCGATTTTGTCAGCGATACTGTACATGGCAGAGAGATCATCTACATTCATATTGGTAATGGTGAGCTCGCTATTATCTGCACCTGCTCCGATGGCGAAGTAGGTTCCTGCTTCGATGTAATCGCTCACGATGGTAAAATCAGGATTTTTTATTTCTTTGTGAGCTACAGGCTTGATAGTGATAGTATGGTCGATTCCTAAGGTGAGATCTGCTCCTGCGTTATTTAAAAATTCGATGAGATTCTTTACATGAGGCTCGGTGGCTACTTGGTAAATATTCACTTCATAGTCCAAATCAGGGAGAAAAGCCAGGTAAGTGATCAGTGCTTCTATGGCTGTGACGGAAAATTCTTGGAGCATGATATTTCTTTTTGGCATTCCCGTTTTTTTGAAAATTTTGTATTCTCCCTCATAGGAAATGGAAACTCCGGCCTTTACTAGAGCATCATCAAAGGTATCGAGTGGTCTTTTCCCGATATTACATCCTCCAGAGCCTACAAAGCGGACTTCTCCGTATTTGATCAATCCTAAGGGAATAAGGAGAATAGAAGCACGGAATTTTTTTGCGAGGTCATTGGTGAGATCAAAATAGTTTTTTGAGGTTGCAAGTGCTGTCTCAGCGAGGGCTTCCAGATTGCTGATGTCGCTAATATGGGGCTTGTTGTGGAGTTTTACGGCGTTATTGATCAGATAGTTTGCAGAGACAATGGGGAGTGAAGCATTTTTGCTACCTGAGATAGTTATTTCTCCTTTGAGGTTCGGAGAGTAAGAAAGTTTGTACATGGGAGCGGGTAGAGAGTAAAATAGTGATTGTCGAGTAAAGTATAGAAATCTGATTTTCTTTTGCAATAAAAATCTCCTCAAAAAATCTCTCCAAAAATTTGCTTTTTTTTCCTTTCTCGACTATACTAGAATAAGCTTTAGATTTTAGTTGATGGGTCATGAAAAAAACACTTTCCAAATCCAAGAAAAAATTATCCTTCTCCCAAAAATTTTTGGGGAGTTCTAAATTTCATATCAGGAAAAAATCTGAATATTCCTCATTAGGAATGTGGACGAGGTGTGGAATTTATGGATTGATTGCTTTCTTTTTTGGAGTAGTAGTTTGTAATCTGGATCCAGAAAGTAATCAATACCTTCAGGTTAGTGATTCTGCGGAGATTCCTCAGCTTTCGTATCTGTTTTATGATTTTGAGGGAAATGAGTATGATGTGTTTGGAAATCAAGGAGAACATGGAGCTCCTCAGTCTTGGGAATATCTTTTTGAAGGAGTAGAAGTGACTACAGGAAATACTGAAGATGCTCCTAGTATTGAAATTCCTGAAACGAAGGATCCTTTACCTTCTCTTCCTGTGGAGTCTGGTACGACTACTTCTTTGCCACCAGCTCTTCCAGAAAAAGATGAAAAGGCTGATTTGCCCAAAGCTAGTCCTTTCCCTTATTCAGAAAAAGGCTCCTTATCTCTAGTGGCTTTTGAAACGGGTTCGACAGTAGGACAAAATGAGGCAGATGGTCCAGGAATCCATATTATTGATGATTACAAAAAATGTGATACTCCTCGGGGATATCAGCTTGTGCATGGAGAAAGTGTTTTGGCTTACAAACAGGATTTGAATACTCCTGATACCTGTAAAATCCAGAGAAGAGTCTGTTTTGATGGAAAGCTTTCGGGATCCTTTGGTCAGCAATCTTGTGCTACTAATACCAAATATTCGTATTTTCAAGAACAATTTGTCAGTTATAATACTCCTCAGAAACCAGCATTAATCCAGCCTGTAGCTACTCCGTGAAATACTGCAGAAAATGTTTCCTCTGGAAAAAGCCAAAGTGGGATCGATGAAATTTTGGAGGTTCCAAATCCTACAGATACCACTCAGAAGGGATCCAAAGATCCTCTTACTCCTCCTGCAAAAGAAGTAGAACAAACCAGTAGACCGTATCCAGATTGTGTGGCTCCGTGGGGAGAGGCCGTAAAACATGGACAGTTTGTAAAAGCTTATAAACATAAAAATGGGTTTAGCGATGCTCCGTGTGAAGTACAGTTGAGAACTTGTACTGTCGGAAAATTAGAGGGAACCTACGAACAACTTTCTTGTAGGAGTTGGGAGACTTCTTATCTGGATCGATTGGAAGGAATCCCTAGTTTTGATGGTGGTTATACTTCACAAGGTTTGCAAAAGTATCTCACTCGACTCAAAGGGTATAAAAGTCTCAGTACCAATCCAAGCTCCCAAGAACTTCAAGATCATATCAATTGGCTGAATACTTATCCAGAACCAGATAAAATTCTCTCTAATAGAAAACTTCAACAAATTACGGCTACAAGAATGAATGAGGTAGTGTATCAAAGAGAATATGGAAATAATCTCCACAGCGAGGCATTAGATCAGATTTTGAGAATTCTGGATGAATAATTGCATTTGATTTCCTTCTCTATATGATTATCCTCTTACTGTAATGAAAAACTTCTATCTTCTCTCTTTCCTTTTTGTGGTATTGCTTTTGGGGCTAGATCAGCTTTCTAAATATTTTTTCTATACCCAAGAAATCGGGGCAAATCTTTCTTTTTTGGAGCCACTCTTTAATACAGGAATTTCTCGAGGGATCGCTATCCCCATGCTGATTACTCTCGTTATTTCGTTGGTTTGTGTGGCTCTTTTCGTTTTTCTTTTTTCGAAAAACTATTTAACTATGGGAGAATTCAGTCTTTTTATCGCTTGAACCTTAGGAAATTTGATTGACAGGCTTTTGCTCGGTGGAGTGAGAGATTTTATTGCATTGGGAAATTTCCCTGTATTTAATTTGGCTGACGTGTTTTTGACAATTGCGGTAATCCTACTTTTTATCAGACAAATTTTCCCTTGCAAAAAGAAAGGAAAAGTGTAAAAGAAGAGTAAGCATTTATTTTTATAAAAGTATATATCATGACTATTGAAGGAAAAATCCTTTTTATCTCTGAAGAAACTACGGTTGGACAAAAACAGCTTCCGAAAATCAGTTTCGTTATCGAAGAGAATTCTGAAAGAGAATTCAAAAACTCTTTGATGATTGATCTGCTTGGAGACAAGACTGATTTGATCAAATCTTACAAAGAAGGAGATTCAGTAAGAGTATCTCTCAGCTACAGAGCTAGAGAATATGATGGTAGATGGTTCAACAGCATTGGTGCTTGGAAAATCGAATCTTTGGGTTCAGGTTCTAGTTCTAATGATGCAGATTTACCATTCTAAGGAATAGTGTTATTCGTAGAAAATCTAAGATATTGGCTTTATTGTCAGTGTTTTGGATTTTTTTGTATTATATAGAACTGAGAGATGTTTTTAAAAAAAATTTGCTTTAGTGTTTCCTTCGGAGAGGCACTTTCTTTTTCTTGAAAAAAAGAAAGTCCCCAAAGAAAATTCAAGAGCTTTCAGATGCCCTTAGTTGAGTATTGCTAGGGAAGTTAGGAATACGAAGCTTTGCCGAAACCCACCTCGCATTTGATTAAAAAAGAGGCGGGTCCCATCAGCAAAGCTTGAGGTTGGTTTGTTATTCTATGGATTGGCTTCGTTCGGGCTATCCGATAGATCGGATCAGGTGTGAAAGCTCGGGTGTGATGTTCTTTTATTCTACATCATTTTTTACAAAACGGAAGAGGAAAATGCTATTGATTCCTTCGAAATCTTCGCCTTTTTAAAGCATTTTCGTATACTCAGAAAGGTAATTTTATTCTGCATGTATTCTCATGAAAAAAATCCTTGCATTTTGCTCAGCTTTCCTGATCTTTTTTTCTTCGGCTCTTTCTCCGATTTTGGCTCAAAATCTGAATGCAGGGGTTAGCCCAGATACTTTATCGATCGCCCTCCAAGGAGTGAATGAACTTAAAAGCTGATTGGATAAAGTGACTCAGGAGCTTTTTGATTTGGATGCTATTGAGAGGGCTAAAAATGCAAATTTGGATGAAAAATATAGACAGGCGAGAAATGAGATAGTTAGGGTGATCAATAGTATTAATTTGGCTACAACTACGATTTCTCAATCTGCTTCGAAACTCGTGACTTACCAAAAACAGATGCAAAAAGTGGTGGATGAGCTTAATTCTTTGAGGACTTCTGCTAGTGTTGCAAAACTTTATTTGGCTGAATACCTCAATCTGCTCTATAAAATGCAATTAGAGATTTACGAAGATGCGGATATGCACACTAATGATCTCAGACTTTTGGTAAATTCTGAAAATATTAGTCAGACTTTGGTGGGAGCAGATATTACCTCTGCAATGACCGCACAATTACATACTCTCTTACAGCAGGCTGATACTGCTGAGACCAATAATGTTATTCTGCTTAGCAAACTAGGAAAATTAAAACAAGAGGCTCAGACCACTCTCAATAGTTATCGTGAAGAAATTGAAAAATTACAGCAAAAAAAGCAGTATCTTCTCAATTTTATTGAGCTTTACAAAAATGAACAAGTAGCGAGTGCTCAGAGATTTGATAAAGTGTTTGCCAGTAAAAAGGAGGTCTACCTCTCTATTCAGACTTTTTTGGATGAAATTGTAAAAAAGAACTATAAATCTGTGGATGGTATTGCCGATAAAATTGCTAAATTGGCAGAAATGCCTGATGCAAAGAATGAAAATACTATTTCTCCTATTGCTTGGCCTGTGTATCCTATTGAGCGTATTTTGCGTTATTATAATGATCCGCAATTTGAGATTGATAATGGATTTAAACATCAGGCGATCCAAATTCAGGCGGCTCAGAGATCACCTGTGTATGCTGCTAGAGATGGAGTGGTGTATCACGTCTTTGATAATATGGATAGTATTAGTCGAGTGATGATTGTGCATCAAAATGGCTATGTCACTACTTATCAATATCTCAATCAGATTATTGTGCAACCTGGTGATCTGGTGAGTAGAGGACAAATTATTGGATATAGTGGTGGAGAACCAGGTACCAATGGAGCGGGATTTGTTTCTGAAGGGGAAAATCTCACCTTTGGAGTCTATCAACATGGATTGGCGATAGATCCGTTGACGGTATTGGATCTGAGTGTGGTGACTAATTGGCAATCTGTTTTACCAGAGGAATATAGACTCAAATACTTAAACGATAATATGGTCAGACCGATCGATGTTAGTGATCTCAAATTTGCAGAAGGAGCTACAGTGGAGGAGAGAAGTCAGAATTTTTTGAGTGCGTATGCTAAAGGGATTTATAGAGATTTGAATTTCCGAGATAGTGTGGTAGTGGGTACCAATATTGATAGAGATATGGTGATTTGTGTGGGGTTTGCAGAATCTACGCTGGGAAATTATCTTTCTACGAGTAATAATATTGGAAATGTCGGGAATAACGATCGTGGAGATAGAATTGCTTATGGGTCGCCGTATGATGGTGCTAGGCTCATTGCACTTACTTTAAATAATCCGTATTTGGGGCATTATCACACGATTAATCAGCTTTCTAGGTATGGAAATGCAGAAGGAAAGATTTATGCTTCGAGTCCGATCAACTGGCAGACGAATGTGTTGAAATGTCTTTCCAAGATTAAGGGCTATACTATTCCAGAAGATTTTCCTTTTAGGACGGGTCCAAATCCTGAGTTGAGTAAGTAGAAGTGTTGGTGATAAATAAAAAGAATCTGGGTATGTAGCTTGGTATTTTGTTGTTTTTTCTTGAGTGTTGCCTCCGGTGGCCCTATTTCTTTGTCTTGATACAAAGAAATAGGGGAAAGAAAAATCAAGAGCTTTCAGTCGCCCTGAGTTGGGGATTGCTAGGGAAGTAGGGAATACGAAGCTTTGCCGAAACCCACCTCGCATTTGATTAAAAAGGAGGCGGGTCCCATCAGCAAAGCTTGAGGTTGGTTTGTTATTCTATGGGTTGGCTCCAGTTGGGCTGATGAAAGCTCAGGTGTGATGTTGTATGATCTGTTTTTTTAAAGTCTCGTTGATAGTTATGAAAAAAAGTCTGCAAAAAGTTGCATTATTTTTAATAATGAGTAGTATTATATTAGTGTCATGGAAAAATTTCTTTGATGCTTAGCCTGGTGGAGTCCCCACCCTCTTGAGGAGTTAAATCCTCAACAGAATCGCGAGTACCTACAGTACTTTGATAAGATTAGGCGGTCAGCAGTGATGACGTGTAGGCGAGTCATCAATCATCCCCCTCTTATGAGGTTGGAAGATCCACTGTGGAGGCGTTAAGCCTTTTATTACTCCTTTACGATTATGCTGTAATCGTCGTATGGGATCAATGAATACCTTGGGCGTCCATACCCTGGTTTTAAACCGAATATGCGACTTCCTTCAGCAAAGGAAAATGGTATTAAGTCCTTTTTGGACGAAGACACGTCGCTTTTTATAAGTGGCGTTCCTTTTTTTTCCTATTTTTTTGTTTTGCATTCGGGGGTAGATTGTGTATATTTCCTTTATGTTATGTATCGGAGATATTCATATTACCTCAAAATATAAAGATAAAATTCTGAGCTCTCTTAGGGATTTTATTGCAAATCAACCCGAAGAAAAAAATCTGATTTTTCTGGGGGATTTTGTGTATCATTTTAGCTATGATAGAGGGGCTTTATTGGCGTTGTATGATCTCTTTTTGGAGTTGTATCAGCAGGGAAAAACGCTGTATATTTTGGCGGGGAATCATGATCGATTGGGGAATAGCTTCGCTTTCGAAGAAGCGAAGAAGGCGTTTGAGGTGCTAACCCCCCTCCGCCCTACGGGCACCTCCCCCTTAGGAGGAGGAGACTCTCAACAGGTATATTTTATCACAAAACCGTTTCTTACCGAGATAGAGGGGAAGTCAATCTGCTTTCTGCCTTATATGTTAGAGATTCCTTTGGAGGAGTATCCAGGAATTGAGCAGTTGCAGGATGATTTTTATCGTGAACAGATAAGCACAGAAAATAAAAATCAGATTTTGTCTGCTAAATTACATTTATTGGTTCAGTATTTCAAAAATCATCAACCAAATCTGACCTTTATTCATCACTATTACTTTGATGGAGTGGCGTTTCCTGGGCAAAAATCAAAATTTTCTTTTCGTGATGTCGCCTTAAGTTCTCAGTGGCTGGAAGATACGGATTTGCATTTTATTTCTGGACATCTCCATCAGTCTTTTGCTTACAAAAACTATCTGTGTACGGGAAGTATTTGGGCGACTTCGCCCTTGGAGGAAAATCAGGTGAAAGGAGTCTGGAAGCTGAGTGAGGGAAAGTGGAGTTTTTATGAATTGGGGATCAATTTTTATTTTGCGATCGATCGTGTGGAGCAAGCAAGTTCACTTTTTGATTCGACTGTGAGAGTGCTGGTGGAGTCTGATGTACAAGCTCATCATGAGGTGCTGGAGAAGGGGTTTAAAGAGAATTTTAGTTGACAAGAGGGGATGGAGTATCACTTTTTACAGACGATTGATCTCAAAGCGGTGGTGCTTTCGCTCCGTGTGGATGAGTTGAATTATCAGGAAATGGATAGATTTATTGCTCCTGAGCTCCAACATCAGCTTTCTGATGTGAAACTGAAAAAGCAACAAGCGAATGTGGAGGATTTACTTCAAAAGCTTCAAAAGCCTGATGAGAGTTCTTTGCAGGGGTTTGGAGGGTGGATCGACTTGCTAAAAGCTTTTCTCCAGCAGCAGTATCCAGAAAATTACCAGGAGTATGAAAAGTTGTTGTATGATTTGAAGTTGCTATAAAAAAGTCAGGATTCTCTTGCAATTGGATTTTTTTTGAGTATACTGAGAGTGAGAAAGTAAATCCTTATGTGTGGGGTTACGGAGTAGCTCCATTAAAATGCACATAAGGTTTTTCGTTTTTTGAAAAAAAATCTCTACTTTTAAGTTCTTCTTCTTTTACTACTAACGGTTGGATAATGTCGTAATATTGGTATTGGTTCATTTCATATTTTTGGTAAAATGCCCAACAAATAAAGTCAACGAGTTGCAATCCTTTCATCTCAAATGGAGTTTTTATAGCTACCTCTACATTTATATTGTTTTGTTTGGCTGTAGCTTTTAATAATTCAATAAAGGTGGTATTCAAACTTTTTTTTGTTTCTCTACGGGAAGCGGTGAAAATAATTTTTTCGTTAGTGGGTAATAAATTTTCCTTTATTATTTGTTTCCATAATATATTCACGATATTATTGTAGAACAAATGTTTATCATTATGCAATTTGATAGGGATTTTAGATTTCTTTATATAGATAGTCATAGCAGAAATGTCTTTTCGTTGACTCAGGAGTTGTAGGAGAGGGACTATAGTGCTGGGTTTTTCTTTACTGGCATGCAAGACTCCTCCTAAAATTCTGGCTTTCTTTTTCTTGGCTTCCGAAATGTATTTCCCCAAGAGATTCTTGAGGGTGATTGTATCAGGAATACAAAGAAAGCTGATAATAAAGTATTTGCTATTGTTTTTATTGGAGTCAAATCCTAGATCTCCGCTCTCATCCATGAAAATGTACATTATTTTGGTATAAGAATAAACTTTTTTCACTCTATTTATATTAGGATAATTTGCAAGAGCTTTTCTTGTATTTTTTGACATAATAAAAATCTCCCGCTCGTGGGCGAGAGACCTTCTCTGAAAATTGTTTATTTTTTTAGTAGGTCACGATGTAGAAGAGTTGGTCTGGAGTTACATATGTACACGCTTGATCACTACCACTACCAGTTTTTATAGCAGTTCCCAATGTTATTGTTTTACAAGGATAGATATTTACCATATCTGTTTTTTCAGAAATACATCCATCTGTGGCTGTTATAGTAGAATTACTACAACTTACTGCTCATGACATTACTCGGTTTGATTTTCCTGGGGTCTCTGTTTTCGCTAATAAAACAAATCCAGCTTTTTTTACAGAGTTTTTTGTCAATACTATATAACCAAATCCTCATCCTGTTATGCTTATTTGAAGTCCAGAAAAATCGTTTTCTAGGTTTGGGTCACTAGGAAGACTTGACATAATGCTACTAGTCACTAATGATTTTAAATTGTTAGTGTTGAGTGCTGAAGTTGGACTATCAGTACCTGTAGAGTTAGGCCACTTTCCATTCAAAGATTGATATGCTACAATAGCTGATTGAAGCTGTGAAAGTCCTGTCTGTCTAGCAGTGTCTCTTGCCATTCCTTGAGCTCCTTGGAGTCTAGGTAAAAGTGCTGCAATCAAGATACCGATGATCACGATCACAATAAGCATTTCCACGAGAGTAAATGCCTTTAAAGCGGTTTTTTTCATGGTTTTGTATAGAAAGATAAAAAATAAAGATACTTAGCATATATGATTCTGAGAGTTTTTTGCAAGCCTTAAATGAAAATTCACCTTGACAAAGGTATTTTTAGTATATAGGAAATTCAAAGTTTAAAAAATGGGAGATTGAGGAACAACCCCCTCTTCCGTCCTCCTAAACTTAGCTCGTCGTCCTCCCTCTCCAGCCGATAATATCGGCTGAGTAAACTCTGCAACTCAGTATGCTTTCTTAATATAGTTTTTCCCGCTATACAGCGGGGTGCCCGATAGGGCGGAGGGGTTGTTGAAAATTATAGACAGAAAAAAAAGATAGCCTATAAGTTTAGGCTATCTTGTTAGTTTAATAAAACCAAGCACGGGAATAGTCGCCTCCAGGCTCTTTAACAGGATCTGGATTAAACCCAGCACATTGTAAAAAGTCGAACTTGATTCTTTCAGATTCTATTTTTTCTCGGTCAGAATCACGATGAAGATTGCCGAATATCGAACATACTGCTTGGATCTCATTATATTCGCCATTTTTATTTTTTTCGATTACTATACCTCCTTCACTGAGATAAGAGGGCTTAAAATCATTATTAGCTAGCGAATGCAATGACTCCAAAAAATCCGTTGCCGTTAGTAATGGTAAGTGTTTTACCATTTCCACATAATTATTCCCAGCTTCTTCACCGTATTCTTTTTGGATCCCTCGATAAATTTTGAGAAGTTGTTTGTGATCCAAATCATAACGGGAGACTCCTCTCCCAGAATAAAATCCAGGACGGGAACTCATAGAACCCTTGCATTCCTGATAAATAATGTCATCAATGCTTTTTTTGCTTCTTTCCATTTTGTTTAATTTTTAATTAGTAGTATTTGTTTTTCATAATATACTGATATATATATATCAAAGTCAAGACTAAATCATGATTAATTATTATTTAAGGAAAAAAATCCCCCGTTTCAAGGAGGGACTTTTGAATAGGAGTTGCAAGTATTATTCTATCAGATATTCATCTCCAAGTTCATCATCATAAAGATATCCTTCATCACCTGTGGCTCCGAGGAAACCACCGAGCATTTCCATCAAATCTACCGCATCAGTTGGCTCTTCAAATTTCACAGAAGAGATGGTTTTATATGCTCGTGATCCTTTGAGAGGTACTATAATCGTAGCGTCTGTTTCTAAATCAGAGATTACTTCTATCTCCAAATCAAAATCGATAGCAAGAGTATTTTTAGCAACAGTAGCCGTTCCTTTGATAGCAAGGAGTTCTCCCAATTTGATATCAATAGTATAGGTAGTAGATTTTGCTTTTAGTACATTGATGGAAATGGCAGTACCTTCGCTTACCTCCCCATCAGCTTCTTTGCTTCTGAGATTGATCACAAATCCTTCTTGTCCTAATCGGTATTCTCCGAGGATGGTGATGGTTTCTGCATCTTCTCCTGGGACAGATACTTGTACTTCAAAAGTGTCTACCACTTCAGCCACATTTTTATCTCCGAGGATTACGAGATTTCCTTCAAAAGTTGGGATAGTGACCGTAAGATTAGAAAAGACATCTTCTTCCTCAGGTAATCCTAAAGAGGAAAGTTGATCTTGATTTGTCGCTTCCAGAAGCTGTAAGAGTTCTTTAATCAGATTTTCTAATTTTTCTGTATTTAAAGTAAACTGATAAGCAGGATTTCCATTAAATTGAGAGAATGTTCCTTCATAGGTATTTGACCCTTGTTCTACATAGAGATCACCAATTTCATTACGGAACTCAGCAAATTCTTTGTAGGTTGAGTTTCCTGCATTCATTGCACCAGAAAGAGAAAGCTGAAACCATTTCTCTTTGAATCCTTCCACCATGCTAGTAATCATTGCCACACTTGGATCAGGACTCGTAATAGCAAACTGTTTAAGATTGAAAAATACGGTTGCAGGAGTCACTAAAGCTTCTATCACTCCTTTGGCTGAAAGAGAAGTTTCTCCTCCTGTAATATTGGCATCTAGAGAGATCTGAGCCGTTCCATTTTCGGTTTCAGGGTCAGACTGAGAAATGGTAGCTAACGCGAGATCCAGAGTAGAACCCTCTGAAACAATAGTGGTAGTTAGCGATAAATCTTGCTGATTTGCTGTAGGAGCGAGTAAAGCATCTAGAAATGGAGAGTCTAAAGCGATAGTTTTCGCTTCTTCAAAGGAATAATTTACTTCTTTTGTACCACATGCAGATAAAGAAACAGCAAGCAGAATCAAGAGTGATAAAAATCAGATTTTTTTCATGAGTATAAAAAAGAAAAGATAAAAAAGCTATTATTCAATAGGATCTTCTGCTAAAGTGGTCAGATTTACTCTCTCACCTTCCATTTCGAGCTGATCAAGTTTTTTCTCGACCGCTTCGTCTGAAAAGATCCAAGTATCCATTCCACTAACTTCATCAAGTTCTAAGACATCTGGTGACTGGATAACTGCGAATTTCTCTTCACCATTAGTGATAAGATAATTCAATTTATCTCCCATTCCCACATAGGCATTAATCAGAATTCCGCCAATATCATATTCTCCTGGGAAATCAATAGCAAGCAGGTTTCCTCTATCATAAGCCATTTCTGCTCCGATAGTGGACTTTAGGTTAATGATCCCAGAAACCACTTCTACGGGATTGAAGATAAAATGCTGTCCGATTTTTGTACCATTTTCGGTTTGTGTAATACTGAGTGTCATAGTTTTGAACATAAAATAAAAAGGCTGAATTCAGTATATAAGAAATTCAGCCAATTGCAAGTTGTTTTTCGTCCTAGGTGGGTCTGCTTTTACGTAAAGAAGGTAGGGTTGATCAGTTTTAATATCACTCCTAAGGATCCTAGCAATGCGAGAGCGGCTCAGACTTTGAAAATCATTTCTTTCCCTGTTTTGTAATTGTTTGGACTTGCTCCTCCTGTGGTCATCAT
>JAISKI010000057.1 GCA_031261265.1 Candidatus Peribacteria bacterium | reverse complement strand
AAAATGGCTCAAAAGCAACCAAACTTGAACTAAATTTTACAAAAAAGCTGACTAATTACTTAGATAACGGAGGAGATCCCGACACGCTCATAGGAGACATTAAAGAGAAACTCCGTACCCTGGGAGGAGAACTTACCAAAATAGAGGCTATCCAGAGACTCCAGAGCACCAAAGATAAAGAACAAAAAAGAGAAAGAAAAAAAGTGAAAATGACTTTGGCAGAGATAGAAGCCCAAGAAAACTTACTAACGAATGACCCTTCATGGCAAACCGATCTCAAAGAGAAAGTTGCCGATATTGTGCAGAGAGATGGGATCAATGAACGATTTAAACTCCATGTACAGCATACCAAAGAAATTAAAGATCTGTATAGAAACTTTTTAGATGAAAAAGATCTTCCTGTCACAGAAGTCGCTAAAGTAGGGAGATTTAGTATAGTGGAATTGGTAGCACAACAGCACTTAGTAGCAGAATCTGACAGCCAAGATCACTGTGTAGGAACTGCTACAGGCTACCGAAATGGAGTAAAAAACTGAACTACGAAAATTTTTTCCATCCGTACTCAGGACAAAAATCCTCTTAGCACTACAGCAAAGGCTCGGTATACGATAGAGTACAACACGGTTTCCAAACAACTCCATCAGTTCAAAGGCTACAAAAATAGTTCTATCGATGATATGTTGAATAAAACTTGAGATACTCACAAGCAAGAACTCATCGATATCCTAGTAGAGCTTGCCAACCACTATCCTATCAACGGAGTGGATAGCGATTTACAGGCGTTGATTCCTCCAGGATCCGTTCTCCGAAAAGATGGGACGATTACACCATTCCCCGATCAAAAAACCTTACTGCAAAATTATCTCTCAGATAATCCAGTCCTCATCGGAGACAAACCAACTTTTGTGTTAGATAAAAACTCTACCTATGATCAAGTAAAGAAACTCTGTGGATATGGAAATATTACCCTCAATCTCACAAATGTAGCTCCAGAGATCAAAGCAAAACTGATCACGATTTCTGCAAACATCATTGATGAGAGTAAGCCTTTAGACTCGTATTATTTCCTGCAAAAATTAGAGGGAAAGGCAAAACTTCCTTCGCTTACTCTAACAGAATATGCTACCATTTTTCCCAAACTCAAAAAACTTTCAGATACCATACGATCTACTACTCATGTGTTTCAGTACGATCAGGGAAAACAGCACATTACTTCTCAAGAGAAATATCTGTACTTTGAAAAAGAGAGGAAAACAAAAGCCCTGCAATTTCTCAAAGACAACGATATGGATACTCCAGAGAATAGAGCTAAGATAGAGGCAGTAAAATTTGGTACCAATTATGTAGAAATTTGAGGAGTGAAATTTTCTCTAAAGAAACTTATCCCTCAAAATGTGGAACGATGAACTCCAAAACAGCAAGGTTATGCTACTCCAAGCGATCAAAAAGGACTCTGGAAAGCTGACTACAATGGAGAGGATGAGTACTATTACAGTTTAGATGCCTATAAAGCAGAATGTGATAAACAGGGAAAAAAACCTGTGATGAAAGAGGACTTGGAAAAAGCGATGCAAGCTTTAGTAGGAGGGTATAAAGAAAGAGAGAGATGCAAATGAGGTAATATTTTATCAATTCTTCTATGAATGTCAATGAGTAGTGGGTATGTCGATTCCAGCGGTAAGCAATGAGACAAAGGCAGATTTGGCTATCTCGGTTCGGCGTCGGGTTCAGACAGTTCAGACAGTAGATGGTACTATGGATGGATTGGGACAAGAGGTGAACTGAGCAAGGGCAGTAGTCGCGACGGGTGCCTGTGTCTGTTTCTGCTTTAGGAGCTACCCATCAGCTTTTTAGATTTTTTTATGGAATTCTAAAATCAATAAACACTTGTTTAGTAGTATGATTCGCATTTGTTCCAATGAGATAACGCAATCCTTTGGAAAAATCTGTTTCAAATTGGTCGCTTTCCTTGATATCTCCGCGGATTGCTAGCACTTGTAAACGGGAGGGAAAATATAAGGTTCCTTTGTTTTCTCGTCGGTTGGGGGTGGCGTGACCAGGGTTTTCTACAGGTCAGAGGACTAAAATATGGTTTTCTCTCTCGGTGAGGGTGATTTCGTATTGCTGTTCCAGATTTTTGATGAAGCTGAAATATTGATCTGGTACGTTGAAATCGTAGGTGATTTGGAGGGTGTAGTCACCAGCAGAAAGACCAGAAAGGGGAATCTCATCCTTAGAACTTGTGAAAATCTGTTTCCCAGTGGAGTAGAGGAGAGTATTTTCTTTGGAGATGAATCCATCAGATTTATTGTAGGAAGTATTGATTTCTCGAGTGTAGATGGTATCATCAGAGTAAACAGTATTAAAATTATTTTCTTGGAGAAACGTTTGGAGTCCTGTGGAGATATTGGAAAGATAGACATTGAGATATTTTTTTTCGGTGAGTGGTTTTCGATTGTTAATCAGATTTTTCACTATTTGGAATTTATTGCTATCAAAGTATTGCATTACCTTTTGGATGTAGACTTCTTTTTTATTCGTTCTGATTTCTCCTCTGATGAGATCCACGGATGCATTGATAAATTGTCGTTCTCGTTCCTTTTGGGTGAAACTTGGGAGGAGTTCATTTACTAGATGGGAATTGAGAAATAAAATTCCTTTAATGAAAGAATTGTGGAGTGTCTCTCGTTGCTTAGTATCGATAACTTGGTCGACTTTGTCTTGTTGATACGTTTCATTGAAGATGCGTTCGTAGAGGGTTTTTATTCTCTCTCCATCCATGTTGGTGAATCCAAATTTATTAGCGGAGATAAATCCCATTACTTCTGTATCAAAAGCCTTTGCTGCCCGTGAAGGTAGTGGAAGTCTGGTGGTGGGAGCGATAAAATCTGGGAAATAGGAATCAACTACTTCGACATGAGTCAAATGTCCACCCTCAAGGGTGATGAAAGCGAAAGATCAGAAAAATCAGCCATTAGGTCTTTTTTCGTTCCCATTTTGGAGGAGTACGAGATAATTGAAGGCTTGCTCTTTTCAGAGGAGAGTGTAGATTTCGTTCCTATTTTCATATGCCTCGGCGATAAAATTCATGAAGGCATCATAATTTTTGAATCCCAACTTCGAAAGGTAGTCTTTTTTTTCTGTGATATAGAGCCAGAGTTCTTCTATTTCGTCCGTTTTAGTTTGGAGGACATTGTCTCCCTGGAGATAGGACTGGATGATATCGTCAAGTGTGAGTAATTTTTCGGAGACTTCTCTATCTACAGGGAGAAAATAGGTAGCAATCTGTGTCAAATCTTTGGTAAAAATATCGACTTTATTAGGAGCAAATAACATATTAATCACTCCTGAATACACTGCGAAAACACAGAATGCAAAAAAGAGTAATCCACAATAGGCTCGTACATTTGCGGTTCGTTGTCCTTTCGCAGAGGCTGAGGAGGTGATGGCAAAACGCTGTGATTTCATGGCTGGAGTGTAGGATTTTTGAGTGAAAATGCAAGAGGAGTCATTTCTCTCTGGATTCTGTAAAAAAAATACCTATACTCCTGTCAGCTTTTTCAATTTCTTTTCTTACTAGTATGCTTTATCGTCAACGACTTGCTACAGCTCTTCAGGATACCTATTGTCCCTTTTGTAATTTTCATACTGCGGAAATTATCGCGGAAGGAAAGTATTTTTTTGTGATCCCTGCTAGAGCTCCTTACAGTAGAGATCATATTCTCATCATCCCCAAGCGTCATGTGATTTTTCTCAAAGAGCTCAAAAAAGCAGAAGAGAAAGAACTCCGAGCTTTAGCAGAAGAGTGGGACAAAAAATTACAACAGCACCATTCGGGGTGTGTAATTCTTTTGAGGGATGCTTTCGCCCAGAGTAAGACAGGGAAATCTATTGATCATCTTCATTTACATGTGATTCCTGACTGTGAGGTGGGAGTGGCTAATGATAATCAACGTAGTTTTTTCTCTGATGGGGCGTATTTGAGAGAGGCGAAAAGGATAAAGGGGGAGTTTCTGAGCTAGTCTTTGAAGCAACGAACTGACAGAGCACTTTCTTGTGACTCTCCGTCATATCTAATAACGCCATCTAGCTCTAGTGTACTTCTTTGATTTGATGTCCAATAATATCCATCCCAATATTCAGGGTAAAGGTCACTGTGATGGAAACCATTACTATATAAATAATCAGCCCCTGGTAATAATAAAGCATTTTGTAATTCATGAGAGTCTGTAAAATAATTGGTTACGGATCTTCGTTCATCTATTGTTGGTACATGATATCATGTTTTGCAAGGTCATTGATTATCCTTATCCCATTTATCTGATTGCCAACCATTTGTTAACTCATTTGTAGTTTTTCATTGTTGAAAATAATCTCAAAACGAAGTAGATCCTGTTCCTGCTTTGTTTGCTCACACATTACATGATGCGATTATTTTACTCCCTACTTGGAGGTTATTAGTGTCACATCAAGGATAACGAGAATTTGTTGTATTTGTATATTCTTTTGTTGTGGAGGAGTTGTTTGTAGTAGACCCTCAAATGACTTCAAGGTCTATATAGCTTATTTTGTCTTGAGAATTTGTGGCTGTGAGTCTATAGTATCCAGCACTTTTAAGTTGTATGAAATTGGGTAAAAAAATAGGATCTAAAGAATCGGTCAGAAATTTATATCCAAGATAATATTCGTCTCTGGATTTGTCTGGTCATACAGTAGCTTTTGATCGTGTATCTCATTTATATTGTTTATATTGTAAATCAAATCGAACACCAAATGTGTATGGTTCAGGGGTAATTGTTAAATCGATCCATTCATTAGTCGTGAAAGAAGTTGTGTTTGTTGATATGTGAAATGTTTGAGTTATATCATTTGTTGTACTAGACTGACAACTCTGTGTATTACAATGCTGACTAGTTGCTGGTTTTGTTTCACTACAATAACTATCGCTTACCTCTTGTTCGTTATTCCTTTCACATCGAACTTCCCTTGTTTGTGTTCCTCCTCCACAGGTAGTACTGCATTTCCCCCGATTTCAATATTCCCAACTATAACTATAATTAGTGCTAGTTCCTTTAGAATTTTTTGCCTCATAGAGAATACTGATCACATTCCCTCTACTTGCGACACTATCTTTGCTACTCATTTTTACATTATCTAGGAGACCTAGGATATTTGCTCTATTATAATAGTTGTTTGCCCAGTGAGATAATCCTGATTCATTTTCTAATCCAGAAATAATTCTGATGAGTACTGCTATAGCTTCAGCGTTGGTTAAATTATCTGCAGGGTAAAAATTACCATATGCTCCGTTAAAAATCCCTAATCTACAAGACTCAATTACATACTCTTGTAAATCTGAGATTGCTTTTTGAGTGTCAGAAAATTGGCAGGCAGGGGTTGTTTTTATGTAGGTTGTTTTCCCTACTAATTTTGCGAAATTTACAAAAAACTTACTTGCCTCATCTCTTCTAATGGAATTATTTGGTAAAAAATAATCGGGAGTATAGTATCTCGTTAGCCCTTTGGTATATGCCCAGGCAATGGCATCGTCCAAGAGCGAAGCTTTGACCGTACTAAAGGTCGTACCTACAAACAAAGCAAGAATGCTTGCGAAAAGGAATTTTTTCATTGAAGAAGAAGATAAAGAGATAAATAGAAGAGCGTCAATAATCCTACTGATATTTATTTTCTCTTTGAATACAACTAAAAATCAGATTTAAAAAAAGTTTTTCAAACTTTCCTTGTTTTTCTCCCCCTTTTTTGTAGTATCAAATTGTAGATTTATTTTCAGATTTTTCTGGTATGTATAAAAAATTCACCCTTGCGGAATTGACGAGTATTCAAAATAATTTCATCTCTCATCTGTATAAAATTATTCAGCAAGAGAAATGTCAGGGAATCAATGATTTTTGTAAATTTGCTTTTAAAGAAGGGAATGAACTTTTTTATTTTGATAGAGGAGAGGTAGTTTTTAAGATTGTTCTGGAAAATAATAAATTACATTTTTTCGATGAAAAAGAAAAGATAGAAGTGGAAGTTCCCGCAGACCAAAAAGGTGGATTACAGGATATGATCAAAAGTTTTATTATCCATAAAGGGCGTCAAACAGGGCATACGATTAAAGAGATTCTGAGAGCTGAGTTTTCGAAAGGGACTTTTGCTAAAATGCTGGATAAACCTTATCTGGTGTATGATATTGAAACCTCTCTGATCCCTGATGATAAAAATTTGAAAAATGTGGAATTTTATATTGGCTATTATATGGAAGAAAAAGAATCTTGAAAGGCTGAATATGTTTGTATTACCCAGGAAAATCTTGCTCAATTTGTAGATAAAATGTTGAATTTTGATGGGTATATTGTGGGATTTAATCAGATTTATTTTGATAATCCAGTAAGTGTGTATAATGTGAACATGGATGCTGTAGCTACCGCAGAAGCTATCAAAACACTGAATGAAAAAAGTATTGATCTGTATCTGTTTGTAAGGACGTTGACGGGTAGGAGAAATTTAGGTTTGAATAGGCTTGCTACGGACTTGGTAGGTGAATCTAAAAATTTGGAATGAGGTGGGGCAAGTGTAGAGAATTTATGGAAAGAGCGGAAATCTACTTGAAATGAAAAATTGCTTGAAACCCTCAAGTCTTACTGTGAAAATGATGTGGTGATGACGACTCTGCTTTTTTTCTATCTTTTGCACTTCAAAAAGATCTACCTTGATGGGGAAGAATATTTGTATGATATTCCAAAATTCCTTGCTTATGCAAAGCCTTTTGAGGCAAAAGTTGATCCCAATAAAATGCACGGACAATCTTTACTTTCTTAAGCTTCATTGATGACGATCAAAACCGATCTTCAGGATTTCTACAATCACGAAGCCAAAAAATATTATGAAACCAGAAAAAAATTCTGGCAGGAAGGAGAGCTTATTTTGCAAGCACTCGAAACCCTGGCTTCTGCTGGTAAGAAACTCAATATCTTAGAAATTTGATGTGGGAGCGGGAGATTCGCGAATTTTTTACAACAACACTATCAAGGAAAGTTTTCTTATGTGGGAGTAGATCTCTCTGAAAAACTTCTGGTCTATGCTCAAAAAGATAATCCTAAGCTTACCTTTATTTGTGAAGATATGAGTGAATTTATCGTGAGACAAAAGCAAGAAACCTTTGATGTGATCATCGGAGTAGCGAGTTTTCAGCATATTCCCAATTATAGAGAACGCCTATTCCTGATGAAGCATTTTTATAGAGCACTTCGCTATGATGGACTGCTTATCATGACTAATTGGTCGCTGTCCCATCGGTTTCTCAAAAAAAATCGATCTGAATTTTTTCGTTCTTTTTGACGTTTTTTGATCAGTTTTGGGAAATCAGATTGGAGAGATATGTATGTTCCCTGGACCAATAAAGGGCAGACGTTTAAGAGATATTATCATCTTTTTGGGTTGCAAGAATTAAAAAAGCTGACAGATTTTTCCGGGCTTTCTCTGCGTCATCTGAGTTATATTGATACGAAAGGAAATTGTATCTCTACTTGGAAGGATTCTAGTAATTCCTTTCTCGTAGCACAAAAGAGTCCTATTGTATAAATAAGCTTTTTCTTTTTTCTTGCTTTGTGGAGAGAGATGGTTATACATAAAAGTACTTTATTTCCCATCGCAAATCCATGAGATTGTCTATTGTATTTGGCACTAGAGGAACTCCCCAAGCTCTTCTACATTTGGAGAGAATTTTTCACGATTTGTCCCAACAGACATTCCAAAATTTTCAAGTGATGGTGGTGGTAGATAGAAAGTTTGAAGATAAAGAAGATTTCTGAAGATTTTACCAGAAGATTTCCGAAGATTTTACTGTTGTAGAAGATATTTCCGAATTTGTTAAAGAAAAGGTGCAGTTTTTTACAAATTTGAATTCTGATTTTGTTCCTCAGTCGAAGTGAGGTGCGAGTGCTGTTAGAAACTTTGGATTGCAACAGGTAGATACGGAATTGGTACAACTTTTTGATGATGATAATGGCTTTGATCCTGAGTATCTAGAAAAGGCGATACAATATTACGATGAATATAAAGCTCGTTATCGTGAAGTAGTGATCTGT
Organism: Candidatus Peribacteria bacterium; assembly: GCA_031261265.1. Next base: position 4,197 of record JAISKI010000057.1, on the reverse strand, counting down.
GCGACGATTCAGCATAGAGATAGTGGTATAGTGCGAAATCAAGGATTCTCTCATTTCCGTTATTGGGAGTCTCGTTCTGTCAGATTTTTTACCGATGGAAAGACTAAAGCAGGAGCGGAGATTCAGATGTTTTCTGGAAACGGATTGCTTGGTTCTACTCAGCTTTTTCAATCTGTGGGGTATGATGAGGAGATTGCTTGGATTGCAGAAGATATGGATTTTACGCTTTCTCTCTATGAAAAAGGGGCAAAGCTGTTTGTCTTTCCTGATTTACTAGTTCGCCATTACGAAAGGGAAAAGACGGTCTTAGAGGGGGTTCGAATTGGTTCTCAGGCTCAGGCTCATCAGAAAGCAAAAAACTGGTTTCTTTTTGTTCGAAAGCATGGAAGTTTTTGGAATAAAGTGCAGTTTCGATGTTTGGGGTTGCCGGGGTGTTTAGTTTGGCTTTCTTTGAAAGCCCTTCTGTATGGAGGAAAGTCAAGGCGAAAGATTATTCATGGGCTTTTTCAAGGAGTTCGTGAGGGCTGTAAACAGGTTTTATAATTTGATCCGTTCCTCAGGTACAATAGTATCCCAGCCTGGATGTCCTGTAAATCGATGTTTAGGAGCGACCACAATTTTCTGAGCATTAGGATTGAGCCATGCTCCCCATCGAGAGAAAGAAGAATTAGCGATAATATGATGTTTACACTTACTCATGAGTGCTAAATCTCGATAGCTTTCGCTTCCTGTATTTCGATCTACATACACTGCATGTTCCTGAGGGAGATGTTTTTTGACTCGTGCTATCTCGTCAGAAAAAAAGAAAAAGCGAGGTTGTGGTAGTTTTGACTTCACATAATCTATCGCTTCTGTATAATAGGGGAGTCCACAAGTTCAAAAAAATCCCTGATATTCAGGATTAAGATAATCTCCTCTTCTAATATGTACGCTGACGGAGAGGGTTTGTTCCATTTCTTCAATTACCTGAGCATTTTGCTGACTAGGAAGAGAAAGAAAGCTGAAATCTTTTCTGAGTTCTGATTGTAGTGTTGGTTCCATAAAATATTTTTCATTCTGAAATCGCCCCAAAAAATATCCCTGTTTTGGCTCCAATAAACGAGGATCAAATCCTACTCCTTCAGCTTCCAAATACGTGTGACGGTCCAGTTTTTGCAGTAGCGGCTTTGCAATCCTATTCAGGATTCTCATCTTTGTGCGATTCGCATATTTATCTCCTTGCCATCGAGGCAGATCAGCTTTTTGTGCATAAGAAGGTTGAATGGCAAAATGTTCCAATTCATAGGGTCTGGGAGATCGCTGATATCCAAAAGTATCCAATAAAAAATCTGTATGATGACGCCGACTCATTCCTTTGGCAAAGGCGTATTGAAACATTTGATTTCCTAATCCTCCTTGGAGTTGTACGATGATACTCATGAATGCTATTAAGCAGATAAAGGGAAGATCTTTTGGATAACTTTTTGCATTTTCAAAATTTTCTTTTGATAAGGAAACACCTCAGTAGGACGCTTGAGGTAGGAAGCCACCAAAAATAAATGTAATCTGGTGCAGATCACTTTTTCTGCTCCTGCTAAAACTTCTACAAAGTGGGAGAAATCCTCTTTCCAATCTAGCACTTCCAAAGGAGTGTCAAGTGATAAAAGCTGTTCCAAAGAGTGTTTAAAAGTAATATCACTTTGTCCCTGTCCACGAGATTGAAAAATCGGAACATAGAGGAGATGGTATCCCTGTTGCAAATAAGGAGTGATTTCTTCTGCTATCTGCTCTACAAATCTCTGATCACAAATATTTACAATAATATAGGGATCTTTCTTGAGAGAGGAAACCGTTTCCCATTCGTAAGCGAAATAGCTGGTATCCATAAAAAACTCCGTGTTAGCATATCAGAATTTTTTTACTTCTTCTACGGCTTGGAAATCGCGAAGGTAGAGGTGCGTAGTGTGATTGAGGAGAAAACGGAGGAGGAATTTGTTAAGACGGGATTTTGGGATTTGGATGCCTCACATGATATATAAAGATTTCTGTTTCTTTGGATTAATGACATGAAGCAAAAAAGGTCGCATGCTGATGAGCCAATACCAGTAAGCACTGGAGCTTTCTTCGGTAAGAATTTCTCCGCCTCCCAAGATCATACTGTCTGTGGTTCGAAAGTATTTCAGTTCTTTGAGTCAGCCTTTTTTTAGCCATGAAAAAAAGGATCTTGGTCCTTTGGGGATTTCGTGGATGAAAGTGATTTGTTTGGTATCGATAAATTGTGAGAAAAATCCTTTCAATCGTTTGGGATCATAACAAGAGATGATGAGTTTTACCCCCCTTTTCCCTTCTCCCTCAGTATTGCAGGACTCTCAGGGGAGCAAACCAAGGAGTAATTTTACTGTTCCCAAAAGGATTAGCTCGTCTCCCATATTTTTGTAGGATCGATTTCCGATGATGAGGATGGTTTCCCCAGAAATAGGTAAGTCTGAAGAGAGTAGGTTAGTAGTGGGCATCCGTTAAAAAGCGAAGAATAAGGAAGATACTCTTTCATAGTATTTTTTCTCTTTTTAAAAGCAAGAAAAAGCTGACTATCTTGTTGGTTTCCCTTCTCCCCTTAAAATACTCTCTTTCACTCTCAGTCGAAAATATTCTGTGGGGACTTCCCCTTGTTTAATCTCATACTCCAAGACAAACAGCTTTTTAAAAAACTGCTTAATAAATCACGAATGTGCTTGTAAGATATCAATCTGTTTCATTAAATTACTCGCTACGAAAGGAGCCATTTTCCCCTCACTCATCAAAACTTTACTATCACGTACTCCCTGCTGGTAGAGATCCAAGGTCAGCAGATAATTTCTGAGTCCTCGAAAAAGCATCCCGCTGGTTTGATTCCAGTCAGTGCCATCATTTTGGATGTCATCTAGAATCTTGCAAGCCCTCTGGGGACTAGAGAAAAGATGATCAAAAAACTTAAAGCTATCTGCTTCCGTCCTGCTAAATACTACATCTTCCACCACCTCAGCAGAAATCTGACTCTGAGGATGGACAGTTTTCCGATAACGGAGCTTTTCAATTTCACTTACCAAACGGAATTGATCCGTTCAGACTTTTATAATCAAAGTAGAAAGAGCTTCATCATTTAGCCCAATCCCTTCTGCTTGCTGTTTTACAAACCCCTTCAGAATACTTCCGCTCAAAGGTCAGAATTCTTTTGTTTGTCCCTCTTTCACGATTCGTTTGTAAAAACGCCCCCTTTTATCGGGTTTGTAAGCGACACAAATGAGAATGGTATCATCAGGAATCCCATTACTACTCGCCATAATTTCCTCCGTAAGTTTTTCGTATTCTTCCACTTTAAATTTGAATAGAGTTACTTCTTTTTCTCCAAGCTTCGTCTTGTACATATCCAAGGGTACTCCTTCCAAGATGATCAATTTCTTGGAGACGAAAAGTCCGCCTCCATAGAGGTTTTGCTTGATAGAACCTGGTTCTCGATTTTCGCTGTTATAGGAAAAAATACCGTCTGCTCAGTATTTCTGAGCGAAATTGTCTTTTCGTCTTTTGAGTTCCTGTCGGAGTTCGTAGTGATTTTCTCCCGTAAAGAGGTAGAGATTTTGTGCCATACCAAAGATTTAAAAGCTGAATACTTTCAGTGTAGAGATTGGGAGAAAAATTTCAAGGTCTGGATTTTTTTTCTGGACTACTACATATTACTGATTGTAGCCTGTACGGTCGCATCACCATCAGTGACTCCATTGATTTTTATTTCCTTACTGGTGGCAGGTCTAGAAGGACCTGAAGGAGTAGCATTTTTAGGAGGAGTTCCCAAATTTGAAGAGGAAGAGGAGCTAGGAGTGCTTCCACATCCAGCTAGGAGAAACAGGCTTAATAAAGCTGCGATTCCAAAGAGTTTTTTCATAGGTAGTACAAGTAAAGAATAAAAGTTCAGGTAGTAGTTATTACCCGATAAGTACAACGAAAGGAGGGGACTTTTTGTGACAGGGATACGTCCATAAGTGAATCTTTTACAAGCTTTTTCCTTGCAACCTTTCTTTAAATCCTTACACTTAATACAGTACATAATCCAGTTTTTTATTCCTTTTTTTCAGAGCTATGCACCTCCTTCACGATACCTATCTCAAAGAATTTACCCAGCATACCAAAAATTTAGAGCAACAACTGGAACATTTCAAAGAAAGCTCTAAATCATTGAATTTT
>JAISKI010000030.1 GCA_031261265.1 Candidatus Peribacteria bacterium | reverse complement strand
TAGTGAGCTGAGATAGCCACCCAATGATACGTGTGAAGAACTAAAGGAAATATCCTACAATCTCCTATTACTTCCGAGAGAAACAAAGAAGGGGAGAAGTTCTTCAAAATATTTTTACACTTTGTACGGGGTCACGCAGAACTGCGTGATTTTTGTTTCTTTCATTTTGATGACATCAGTATAGTGAATACATCTGTGAAACATATTGACAAAGTTGTGAATAACGTCCTAAGCGATTTTAGTAGTAATGACCCTGAGTAAATCTTTTACCTCATAGAGGATGTCCCAAACTTCCTCTTCTTTTCACAAGAGAACTTTCTGTTTGAATTGGGTAAGAAGTCCTTGAACGGAGTCTACGACTTCAATCACTTCTTTCGCTGATTTGATTTTATCCACATCAATGGTGGTAAGTAGCTCAATAATTGCTTCCAATTTCTCTTCTTCCTCAGGAGAGAGAATATCAATGTCCTCTTCCAATGTTTGGATATTAGTGAGGACTTGGAGCACATCTTCTAAAGCATCTCAGAGATCCTGCTCTTTCAATTCTTGTTCCATATCGTGGAGCAGTTTGTGGCAGGTGTGGAGGAGTTGTGTTTTGTTCATGGTTAAGGTGTAGTAAAGTGATATAAATGTTTTATAGTATGGATTTCTAAATTCTCTCAGCGTCAGGGTTTCCTGATTCATGATAAGAAATTTCTTTTTTACATTTGTTGCATGTTCCATTAGCATTCCAGCTAGTCCCTGCAATACAATCTAAGCTTCTTCCAGGGAGAGATGTGCTTATCCATGAATTAAATTTCACATCTTGATGTTGACAAAACACTGTATGAAGTCTGTTTTTTGCATTTTTCAGAATTCTGGTGAATTTGTTTCCTCTTGAAACTGAGTTTACTTCTTCATTGAGAAGTGATTGTTGGTCGATGTCTTTTTTCATGATAATAAGTAGTATAAAGAATAAATACCGTCCCCTTAAAAAAAACTCTCGCGTTTTTCTTAGTGACGCAAGAGTTATACAAAAAATATCTGTGAATAAGACGGACAAGGTTGTGAAAGAAATTATGCGAAACCAAAATACCTATTGGTCAGCAGTTCTGCAGGGGAAACATTGAGGATATATTCAAATCCTGCAGGAAGCTCATCATATTTTGTTCCGCCTTCTATAGAAATTCCATACTTTTCAGTGGTTGCTAGGATTTCTTCCCAAAGATTGCCTTCTCTTTGTTTTCCTTCGGAGGATTGAAGTATTTTGGTATGAATGGCGGTAAGTTCTTTGCGATAGCTCTCTTTTTGTTCGGGATTTATAATATATCTGTCCAAACGATAAAGAGCATTGAAACGAGAAAAATATTCTGATGCTAGAATAAACGAATCAGCTTTTTTGATATCGCAGGCAGTGAAAAAATCATAACTAATCCCTTTATCCCCTACAATTTCTCATAAAAAGTCGGAAATAAGAGCAAAAAAATCGCTTCCCATCGCTCTTCGTACCTCAAATTGATGAGCACGGAGTCTCTCTATAAAAGGAATCAATTCTTTTTTGGAGTCAAAGAAACGAGAAATAAGGTATTCTCTTATGCCTCTATGGTTTGGTGCTGGACTCAATGCAATATCCATAAATCCTTGAAAATATTCGTCTAAACTTTTTTCTTTTACTGTTTCATATCCTATATAATCATAGAAAGACTTATGTAATCTACTTAATCCAAAATTATATTGCCCTCCTACTCCAGGAATATCAGAGGTGATCCTTTGTAAAAATCCAAGGTTTTCCAGATGCTGTAAAAAGAGAGCAAATTTCTCTTTGTTGAAAAGTTTTTGATCCTCGGGAGAAAGTTTTTCCAAGAACGCTGGGAAAAATCCGAGGAATTCTTGTCCATGTTCTTCCATTTTTTTGGAGAGTCGGATATCGGGCGTCCACACTTCATTTCCCGTATTATGAAATTCATCTTCCACCAAAGTTTCCAGAAGCTTTACCTTACTTTCCTCATAAATCGGATTATAAAATTCTTCCGTGCCATCGTGAATACTATCAGCTTTTTTTTCTTCTCTTAAAAGATATTCTGAGATAAATGCTTCATAAATATCGCTACGCTGGAGAGTATTTCTGGCAACCTTCCCTCTGATTTCCTTATTATCTACCAAGAGAACCAGCATTCCGATTAAAAGAGGAGAAAAATCTGATCCCAATTGTTCAGCGACTTGATTCACAAGGGTAATATAGGTCTGTTTTTGTCTACTATTGCTGAGAAAATTTTGGTAAGTGGTGATATACTTTTCCAAGTCTTGTTCTTTTTGTAAGGTATAAAAACTTCTCCCTTCTGTACGCTTTCGCTCTTCATCAAAATAACGGGATGTGAAAAGTGCTTTGATGTGATATTTCTCTTGAAAGTGTTCATCTGCTAGAATATTTCTCACCACTGTGATATTCCCTGTTTCTTTCTCATCTAAAGCATCAAAAAGAAGAAAATTCTGATTCTTCTCAGAGAGATTGAATTTCTTCGCAAAACTTTCTGAGGTTTCCTCTAGTGAGATTTCATTAACATCAATTTCTTTGGTCTCACAGTTCATCACTCCGTTTTCGTAAAGAAACGCTGTATCATTCATCACTTGCATACAACGGTCTACAAAAAAGGATTTCCCACTTCCTGCATAGGCAGAGAGGAGATGAAGAGGTTTTTCTCCTCACAGAATATCTTTCAGCAACGTTTCTACTTCATAAGATACACCTTCATTGCCTTCTTTCGTAATCTGTTGAGGGAGATAGAGATCAGAAAATTTCTCTTTCCCGATGATACTTTCTACTTCCATACTTTCGTAGGTTAAACGCTGGTCAATGGTTTTCAGTTCTGCTATGATTGTGGGTTCATCTGCAATTCGTTCCAAATGAGAGCTAATATTATTGTCTTGTTTCTTCAAAAAGTAGAGAAGTAATTTCCGAAGGTCAGATTTTTTTCTTGCTTCATAGGCTTGTTTGAAAATAGGGATATATATATCATTATTTTCCCCAGTGTTGTCTTGTTGAGTGAAATAGTCAATGAGGAGTTTCTGGAGTTCTGATTGCTGAGGGTCTGAATAGAGGAGGGAGGTGGTCAGAAAAGATAAGGTCTTAGATGCAATGAGAGATTGTTCTGCAGAGAGGTAGTGTTGAATCAGGGTAATCCTTTTCCCATTTTTGGATGCTTCTTCTCCAAAAAGTTCTTCGTTGAGGTGGAGAAAGTAGTCATTCACGATATTCTGATTTTCTATCAAAGTTTTTTTCCCATTCAGGTCTTTGATGAATGGTTTGAGCTCTGCAAGTTGGGCTTCATAGTTTTCCAAATCAAACTCAAAATAAGTTTCAGATTTTTGGTTCAAAATATTCCCCTTAGAGTCGGTATACATCAGGTCGAGTTTTCCCTCTGGTGCCACAAAGTCATATTTTAAATGTTTGTTCCCGTATTTGATATCTTCAAATCCTTTTACCCCTGTTCTATGCCCCACGAAAATATCTGCAGAAAGCTGATCAGATTTTTGGCGAGATTTTAATTGTTTCTGCGTTTCGTAAAT
>JAISKI010000021.1 GCA_031261265.1 Candidatus Peribacteria bacterium | reverse complement strand
TCTCCTATGAGCGTGTCGGGATCTCCTCCGTTATCTAAGTAATTAGTCAGCTTTTTTGTAAAATTTAGTTCAAGTTTGGTTGCTTTTGAGCCATTTTTGAAGGTTTTCTCTGTGAGCATCTCTGGTGGGTAGAAGGACTGTAGGTAGTGTAAAAGATCTCCACCATATTTTTTGAGTCGAACTTCTCAGGAAGTAGGCTGAAAGGTTAGTGTGGAGAGGAGCTGAGTTCCCTTGTCCTCTTTGTGTTGGATGGAGGATGGAGTACTCGTAGAATTAGGATTGATACGATTATGGAATAGGCGAGAAATCATCAAAACATCTAGTAAAATAAATACCTCCTCAAGTATACTCAAAAAAAGGGAATTTTGCAATTTTTTTGAAAGAAAATAAAATCTACCTTGCTTTTCCCTCAGACTTTTTTACTACTTATTACAGAAAACTTAGTCTTTTAATCTTTCCTCGATAGATCGGGGAATTTACATCTGTAATCTTGCTATGCAATCCTACATTGAACTCCTCCAAGGCTACTACAAACTTCTTTCACTCGGAAAGTTTTTTGAAGAGGAAGCAAAAAATCATCTCCTCATCCCTCCAAAAACGCTCCCTATCTCCACAGGAGAACGCACAAAATTTTCTATCAATACCGATCTTACTGCCACTTTACTCCACGAGATCCACAAACATCCCAACCAAAAAAACGTATTTGGATATCTCGTAGAAATCTCCGCATTCCGTGGAATTTTTTCCGTAATGAGAGAGATGATAGAAAATATTCCTAGCTTCCGCATCGCTCTACAAAATATTTTTGGGGAAGAGTATTTCCCTTTTGAGCAAGCCATCCGTTTTCTCCGCAATGTACTCAGTCATTCCAGCACCACCTCCCTCCTGATTCAGCTAGAAGATTTCCAAAAACAAAAGGATTTTTTACTGAGTGAAAAAGATTCAAAAGGCAGAGCAAAAACCATAACAAAAAAAATCAATCTCCATTTCCTCTATCGTGCCCACTTACCTGAATGGGAAGGATCTCCAGACTACGCCTGCGAAATAGAAATAAATTTTGCCACTTTACAACCTCAAACTTCACTCCGAAAAATAGTCTCCCTCCACCAAATGTATATGCTCAGTGAACTCTGCTACAATATTTCCAAAGTCATCAGTGCCAGAAGCAAACACAACTCCTTATCTCATAAAAAACAGAAATAATGCGAATACTCACCGCGATTTTTCTCAGCATTCTCGGACTCATTTTCGGATCATTTTGATCAGTAATCTTTTTCCGTTTGGGAGATCTTCCTAGTCGAAAAACGCTGAAAGGATTTTTCATTGGACGCTCAGAATGTAGAAACTGTCACCATACCCTGCACAGCAAAGATTTGATCCCCCTACGAAGCTTTTTCTCCCAAGGAGGGAAATGTCGCTACTGTAAAACAAAACTCTCTCGGCGATATCCAATTTTGGAATTTTGAACAATTTTCATCTTCCTTGCTACCTATGTGGTGATAGGACAGGAAGAAGCCCTCTTCCTATTTTCCAGTCCAGAATTTTGGCTACTTGCTATAGGACTCCGATTGCTCTTTATTATTCTCCTCTACGACATCAAGGAATATGAACTTCACCTCACCGCTAGCGTTTTATTGCTCCTTATTTCTGCTATTGCACAGCGAGCCTTAGGATATAATCTTCGAGCAATGCTCCAAGGAATGATCATTTTTTTCTGCGTGTTTCTGGCAATCTACTACGGAGGGAAATTGCTCGTGCGATGGAAATACAAAAAAAAGGCTGAAGGATTTGGATTTGGTGATGTGATTATCGCAGGAATCCTTGGAAGTATCTTCCCGGTGTTTATCGCTCCCTCAGGTATCATCGAATGGGTATACTTTATATGTAGTTATTTGATTATAAGTTCTGTACTAGGAATTGGAACCTTTTTCATCAAAAACTTTTCCTCTCCTAAACCTAAGGAAGACAAACAGACCATCCCCTTTCTGCCCGCGATGATCATAGCCTTTGTGCTCTTTATCCTCTACGGAGATACCCTACTCAACTTTTTACTTTCTTTCAATTGATAATGACCTTGCACAAAAAAGTCAGACTCACCCTCACCCTCATCATCACCCTCTCAGCGTATATCCTCTGTGTCTGTTCATTATTCCAAACTAATGCATTCGTGATCCCTCTGATCAGCTTTATTGTACTCTTCATTTCTCTGTATTTTTTGGCAATAGATATTTACCATTTCCGTTATCTCTGGGTAGGAATACTCTTAACTTTTTTCACCATAGCAGAACTTTTCGTTTTCGGAGGCGATACACGACACTCCTACCTAGAAATCCTGCTCTTCAACTCCGCAATTGGACTCCTGCTTTTTTTTCTAGTAAAACAACTAAAAAACAGAATTCGCTTTCGAGCATTCACCTACTTCACAGAGGGGGGGTACGCAATTGTGGCAATATTAACCCTCTTTTTCAGTGTACTCATGCTGGGAAAATACTCACAAATCCCCTTTACCTGCGATGATCTCGATCAAGTCAGCAATCAGCTCATAGGAAGCCAGTTTTTTAAAAGTCTCGTCCCAGAAAAAGCTCCTCTCAATCTCCCCCAATCATCACAAAAATCTGAAGTAGAACTGCGATTTGAGAACACGAGATCGATCGTCATGACACAAGCCGTGGAACTCCAAGACTCCATCAGCAAAAATAGTTGTGAATTTTTGATGGGAAAACTCAGAACCACACAGATCAATGAGGGATTCCAATTAGCGATTATTTTATTGATGTATTTTATCCTCGTAGGAGTGTTCAAAATTTTACTCTGGCTGATCAGTATTTTAGGATTTTTTGTCTTCGTCCTACTCAAGCCTCTAAAAATCTATACCTACGAAAAAGGACATATCGAAAAAGAATGGATCAAATAATAAAATTACTCTTCTGCGACATCATCACCCGTTTCGCATTCAAACGTAATTTCGACTTCCTCGTCTTCTGCTACAGGATCTAAAACCGTATTTTCTGAATCTTTTGCTATTTCTGTGGTTTCCACCTTCCTCTCAACCTTTTTTGGTTTTGGAGGAAGAGTCTCTTCTTGAGCTACACCTTCATCTCCATCGGAGACTTCTCCTGCCAAAACAATCTCCATTTCTTCATCTCATCATACCCTATTGAGAGCAATTTCAGCCTCTTCTAACTCTGGAGAAGGGATATTTACATACCAAAATCCTCCAATAATCACAAAAACCACCACCACAAGAAGGATCCAAAAGAAAGGAGATTTTACAGTACATATCTTCATAGCCCCTATATAGCTATTTTTATCTTGATTTCAACCTTATAAAGAGTATTTTATTATATTCTTTAATTTTTTTCAAACAAGGAAATGCAGATTGATTTCAACGAAATGGAGAAAAAACGGCAGGAGAAACGGACTTCTGAGCAGATTTACAAAGTCAGCGAAGACCCCAATAAAGAGAAATTTTATGTGTTGGATATGTTTCCGTATCCGAGCGGAGCAGGATTGCATGTAGGACACCCGAAAGGCTATGTCGCTACTGATGTTATTGCCAGAAAGAAAATGCTGGAAAAATTTTCTGTTTTGCGTTCAATGGGATTTGATACTTTTGGACTGGGAATCGAACAATATGCGATTGACCACAAAATGAAACCACAAATTGCATCGCAACAAAATATTGATAATTTCAAAAGACAGCTCAAAGATATGTGATTTTCCTATGATTGGGAGAGAAGTTTCAGCACCGCTGACCCTGACTATTACAAACGAACACAGTGGATATTTTTGCAGTTGTACACGCATTACTACGATGAGGAGAAAAAGCAGGCTCGCCCGATAAGTGAATACCAATGAGAAAACCCTGACGAAGTCAGGCTTGCCTACATTGACTACAAGCCCATCAATCGATGTCCGCACTGCAAAACAGGACTGGCGAATGAGGATTTGGAAGAGGGAAGATGTGAGAGATGTGGAAGTGAAGTAGAACAAAGACCAATGAGACAATGGGTGTTGAGGATAACGAAATATGCAGACAGACTTTTAGAGGGATTGGACGGATTGGATTGGGACGAGAGTATGAAAGAATTAGAGAGAAATCGGATTGGGAAATCAAGTGGGACGCAATTTCAAATGAATGTATCGCGTAGGGACGGTTCGTTAAACCGTCCGAACACCACGAACGAATGTAGGGACGGGTCTTGAACCCGTCCGAACGGCGAAGCCGTTTTGTCGTTTGAAGTCTTTACCACCCGTATCGATACCGTCTTCTGAATGTCCTTTGTGGTAATGGCACCAGAACACGCACTGGTAGACCAAATCACCACCGATGAATACAAAGAAGCCGTAGCAAAATACAAAGAACAAGCAAAATACAAAACCCAGCTGGAAAGGACAGAATTGCAAAAGGAGAAAACCGGACAATTCACGGGAGCTTACGCCATCAATCCATTCAACAACGAAGAAGTTCCGATTTTTATTGGAGATTATGTTCTTGCGAATTATGGAACGGGAGTAGTAATGGCAGTACCCGCCCACGATGAGAGGGATTTTGAATTTGCGAAAAAGTATGATATTCCAATTAAAACTTCCATCGCTTGGAATTATTATGATGAACAAACACCTCCTCAAGAAGGATTGGAAGAAACAACAAGAAAGGGAGTTATTGTATTAGTAAAACATCGAAATGAAGAAAAATATATTTGTCTCAAATGGAAAGAACAAAACCGAAAAGATCTAATTACAGGAGGAATTGAAGAAGGAGAAGAGGCAATAGAGGCAGCAAAAAGAGAAGTACAAGAAGAAACCTGATATAAAAATTTCAAAGAAGCAAAGCAGATTTTATTTGAGAATGTGGATAGATTTTGTGCAAAACATAAAGGAGTAAATAGAACAGTATTTCAAAAAAATGTTTTCATTGAGCTTGCAGATGGAGAACAAGACCCCATAGAGGAAGCTGAAAAAAATCTTTTTGACGTAGTATGGCTTACAAAAGAAGAAATGGAAAACACTATCAATTTAGCTAACCATAAATTTATCTTTGAAAGACACATCAATGGAGATAGTGCCTATTGTGATAAAGGAGTACTTGTAAATTCCTGAGAATTTTCTGGACTGACGAGTGACGAAGCAATCAAAGCAATGCAGAAACGACTAACTGAACGCTGACTGGGTGGAGAGAAGAGCAATTATAAAATTCAGGATTGGGTCTTTTCTCGTCAGAGGTATTGGGGAGAGCCGTTTCCTGTGGTATTCTGTAAACACTGCTGAGAGAAAGCATTGGGAGGACTTTCAGAGACTTGGTTTGAAATGCAGATAGCAGAAAGTACAGATACCATAAAAGTTTCCACTACAAGAATTGATGCGGTGTTTGGGGTGACATTTGTAAGAATAGCACCGACCCATCCATTAGCTAATGTAATTCAATCAATATCATCTTATGCTATTAATCCTTTTAGCAAAGAAAAAGTACCACTTTTTGTGGATACTGCTCTCACGGGAGATACCGCCATTATGGGTATTCCCGCCCACGATGAGAGGGATTTTGAGTTTGCAAAAAAATATGATATTCCCATTAAGTATGTGATTGGGAAAAGTTTCTGAACCAGACACGAAGGAGCAGAATCAAAGTTGTCTGGATATGCTTTCATTTTAGATGAAGATGATAAACTGTTGATGACACAAAGAACCAATGTTGGCTCAACACGAAAACACCGAATGATTGGAGGGGGAATTGAAAAGGGAGAAACCGTCTTGGAAGGGACAGTTCGTGAAATAGAGGAAGAAACAGGACTTTATGATGTAGAATTTCAAGGAGAAATTGGATGTTGCCAATCCTTTTATTTTGCAGGAGGTGGAAAAAATGTCTGGAGAGAAAATAATGAAAAAATCCTCTTATTTAGGTTAAAGTCCGAAAAAACTAAAGAGAGAAATCTTACCGAATACGAAGAAGACCTGCCACTTACAAGGAAAACCATTGATGAACGAATCGAAGAATTTACAGACATTGAAAACCCCAACAGTACTGCTGATGTTGTAGACGCATTGCAACAACTCAAAAACTACCTTGCTGGAAAGGGAGCAACTACGGGAAAGGGAATATTGATAGATTCTGGAGCATTTAGTGGACTGACAAGTGATGAAGCGACGGTGAAGATGCAGAAATGGTTGGAAGAAAACCATATCGGAGGAGTAAAGGTTTGAGAGAGTCATTTGCATACGATAAACTTTTACAATCAGGCAACCTGGAATGGAATCAAAAAGAAACATAAAACGATAGAAACCAGAGCCTTAAATCCTGAGGAACCAGAAAAATACTTCGGGAATGTGAAAACAGGGGACATTTTGAAAATGGTAAATAAAGAAACAGGAGAAGCGATTTATTGAAAAATAACAGAATGTTATCTATGGAAGAGCTTTGAAGAACTCTTTAATGAACCAGAATTAGAGAAAGTATATACCGATAAGGAGCAATTTAAAAACATAAAAACCATGGAACAAATTAAGGAAGACTGGAATTTTGTAGAAGGATATGTGGAGAAAATTGAGCAGAATGGACTGGTCGGACGAAAATTTGAGTTGGTCGATATCGCACAGGTAAACCCTCTTCCAAAGTCAGATTTACCTCTTCTTTTGCCTGATGTGGAAAATTACGAACCCACGGGAAGAGAGGAAGGACCGCTGGATGATGTACATCGGTGGATGAAGACGAAATGCCCTGTTTGCTGAAATGAGGCGAAGAGAGAGAGCAACACAATGCCGGGTTGGGCTGGGTCGAGTTGGTACCGACTGAGGTATATGGACCCGCAGAATGATAAGGCGTTGGTCAGCAAAGAGAACGAGCACTATCGGGGAAATGTCGATGTGTATGTCGGAGGTGCTGAACACGTGACGAGGCATATGATTTACGCGAGATTTCGGCAGAAATTCCTCTATGATATTGGGATAGTGAGCAAACAAGAACCCTTTCAAAAATATGAAAAAGTCTGACTGATAATGGCAGAAGATGGTCGTAAAATGTCGAAAAGACGAGGGAATGTGGTCAATCCTGATGAGGTGATTGCAGAATATGGAGCGGACGCGTTCAGGACCTATGAAATGTTTATGGGACCCTTTGACCAGTTCATCTCGTGGAATACGAACGGTTTAAAGGGAGTGAAAAAGTTTTTGGATAAAGTGATAGCATTGTGGGACAAGGTCGATACGAACACGGTTGAAATACCGAAAGAAATTGAAACCCTGCTCCATCAAACCATCAAGAAAACCACCGAAGACATTGACACGTTCCGTTTCAACACGACCATTTCGCAGTTTATGATTTTGGTGAACAAATTGACCGAACTGGACAAAATCCCTGCTCAGCTTTTTGAAACCTTTATCATCCTGCTCGCACCGTTCGCACCGCATTTGGCGGAGGAATTTTGGTCTTTACTTGGAAATGAATTTTCTATCTTCACTAAGGCAAAACGACCAAAATGGGACGAAAAAAAGCTGACTTCCGATACCGTTCAGCTTGCTATTCAGTTTAACGGGAAAGTCCGTGGAACCGTAGAAGTCAGCCCAACGGCGAGCCAGGAAGAAGTGATGAACTTGATAAAAGAACAAGAAAAAATGGCTTCTTACTTAGCGAGTGGCGAAGTAAAGAAAGTCATTTATGTCCCAGGAAAGATTATGAATATTGTGATCGGGTAAGTGGAAAAGTAAAAAAACATATACTTTCATCTTGATATAGTATAACAAATACATATAATCATACAGATGAAAGAATTTATAGAACATCAACCCACTGATAGACCACTTACCACAGAAGAGGAAAAACTCTTTGAGAAATTTTGTAGTCTTCATAATACTTTTGCTCCCAGAACATGTAATGTAGATGGCGAAACGATCTATGAAGTTGCTAAAGGACCTTTTGGTGACTATCAACAAGTATCCGAAACCGCATACAAAAAATACGAAGAGGAGTATCTCACAAGTCAAAGGAAAGAATTTTTAGCACAGAGACTGGAAGCAGAAAAAGCCAAAGATCATGCAAAAAAACTGGCAAATGTCGGAGGTCTACATTTTCATAGAGAGTATTATAGTAATCTCCCTTATGAAAAAAGATTGCTAGAGGTGATGCAACAGAAACAGATCCCTCACATGAAAGAAATTCCTGCCTACATGGAGAAACAAAAAGAGGAAATTACCCGTTTTCAGGGACTCGCAAAAAGAGAAAAAAAAACAGATTTTTATGAACAATCTATTCTCAACTTTCTAGAGAAATATGAAAAAGAGTGATTTGAAAATACGTATCTCTATTCTCCTACTTTTGAAGAGATAGAAGCTCTTTTCATGCAGGGATATATCGATGATCCTACCTTATTTTACAGATTTCAAAATATTCAACATCAAAACTTGCTCCAATCCATTAAAAGGCTCTATACGTATGATGATTTTGAAAGAGGAAACGCTCCTGAGCAGGCGTCTAGGGCTCCTATACTCTCTGGAGATAGTGCAAACAGAATTCTCTATCTGATGAGAAACTATAAGATAACCGTTGAAGATCTATGAGAGACTCAGGAAAGCTTTCAGCAGAGGATGGAAGAAGCCTACAAACGTCGAGTTGTTTTTGGAGATTATTGGTTGTATGGATTGGTTGGTCACAGTAAACATAATTTTATTTCTTATGTTCTTCATCACGATCTCTGACGAACTGATGAACATATTCAACACCTCCAAGAGGAAGGGAAACTGCTCTATCAAATAGAACGCAACCAGCGTCAGGAAACAGAGATGAAAAGGTGGGAACAAGACATAGAAGAAAGTATTCAACATGCATCTTCTGGATTTGCAGAAGCGAACTGGGATCTTGGAACAGAAGAGACCTTCGCGGTACTAGATAAAATAGAAAAAGAGATTATCCAAAAAGCAAAAAAGCTGATTGACGACCCCCAGATATTCCAGCGATTTTGCAAAAAACGTATAAATCCTTTATTTGATATTTATACACGTAGGACTACTAGAAAATCCCTTGCACTTGGTCTTTTACAAGGAGCCCTCTATCCCAAAGATCGTGCTAGAGACGATTTTCAGACGATAGAAGAAAACGTAGAAGCAACCCTTCGATCTTCCTTAGAACCACAAATTCAAAGCGATGAACTTTCACAGCAGTATACTACTTATCTCTCAGCTCGCAAAATATTTTTCAGACAAAAGGGAAAATCGCTCCTTCGTGAAAGGTTTAAGGATCTGCACAATCCAGAAATTACTAGTGAACAGCTCTATAACGACATGAGAAAATTCTTGGGATTTATTCGTCAGGAGACTATCTATTGGCTCCACGATCCTCATGGGGAAAAAGCTCCACAGCCTCAGTGGTATCTAGAGTATCATCCAGAAGTCGAACAACAACTATATCCAGAACTACAAATACCCTATAAAAAGTTTTTTCAAAAAGTAGAAAAAATCAGACCTCAAATTTTACAGAGACTCCTCCAAGAATGGGGATCTAAAAATATGGAGGGAAGGGTGAAAAGAATGGTAGAAGATCAACTTCTCCAACAATTTTGAGTAATTACGATGTCTGAGGAGCAAATAGATTTTATGTTGGAATTTCTTACCACGAATTTAGAACAGATTTTTCTGGAGGATTTTAATGCAGGAATGTTCACCTATTTCTTAGAATCAGATAAGGAGCTCCTCAAAATCTATATAAAAGATATTCTCACTCATTTTTTCCAAATTAATACCCTTCAAAAGAGAAGCAACAATCTGAATTTCGGGATAAACCCAGAGAAAGAGAGGGAAGAAAACGAGAATCCTTAAAATTCAAAAAAGATTGAAAAAGCTTTCCTTTTCCCTATGTAAGAAGAGGAATATCGTTTTATTTTTACCAAAGCTCCCATGAAAATTTTGGACAGTTTCGATACAAAACTTGATGAGAAAGAGCTTTTGGATGCCATTGCCCACTATGGAGAAGGTAATGCTATTTTAACGAAAAAACATCGGGTGTTTTTACTAGGTCCGCTTTTTCTCCTGATACTAGCGATGGGTGCCTTTAGTCTTTTGGTATGGTTTTCCTACTCGCAGTATTTCCATTCCGATCCTCTTATTTTTTGGATCGTGTGTAGTGGGCAGTTTGCTGTCACCTTGGCGTGGATCATCCATAGCTTCACGACCATTTTCTCGACTATTAAGAAACACAGAAGAATGGTATTACCTTATGCCTCAAGCATCAGCACTAAAAGTCTGAAAGATGAGACCTTTGAAAGTTATCTCAGACACAGCTTTGTTTCTCTGATTTTGCAGGCAGTATTGATGATTTTAGATGTGGTGTTGGCTATTTTACTCAAAGTAAATAGTCTCAGCGGATGGCTAATCGTCTTTGGAGGAGTGGTACTGAATATCGGCTTCATCGCTGCGATTTGGCGAGCTATTGAAAAAATCATCGACTTTGAGATGTATTTTAATATTTTCACGCCTGAACAATTTACTTTTTACAGACAAAAAGGGATTTTGAAAACGGAAAGCGTGAGCATTGCCACCTCCTCTATCAAAATGATCAAAGAGAAAAAAGGCTGATGGGGATCTTTGTGGGGATATGGATATCTTTCCATTCATCCAGAAGGCGGTGCAAATGATGCTCCTCCCGTGAAAATTGCTTATGTTGCTCAGCCTAAAGTTTTGATCAAAAAACTGAATGACTTTATCGATCAGAGTAAAAGAATGATGGCAGATCCCATCTTAAAATTATAAAGGAATGAATTTTTTGTCTCTTAAAAATTTTTAGGGAGTTTCCTCTGCACTTTATGATCTGGGAAAAGCCATTTGAGGAAGAGTTTGCGGTGCAAATCACTCGGTCCATATTCAGCAATTTTTTCTTTGTGAAGCTTGGTACCATATCCTTTGTGTTGGAGGAACCCGTATTTTTGATATCTTTTGGGTAAGGCATCCATCACACGATCACGGGAAACTTTCGCGATAATCGAAGCCATTCAGATTTCTTTTACTTTATCGTCTCCGTGGATGATCGTGGTAATTTCGAGAGAGGGATAGATTTTTTGGAGGTTGAAGTCAGATTTCCCATCAATGACGAGGTGTACATTCGACAACCCCTCTTCCGTCGCTTCGCTCCTCCCTCTCCCCTGACAGGGAGATAAAACACATTCAATGAACGAACCGTTTTTCACAGTTTTGTCCCCGGTCAGGGGGACAGCGAACGAAGTGAGCAGGGGGTTGTTTAGAATGATGCGTAATCCACGAACTATCGCCATATGCTCAGCATTCGTCATCCCATACTTGTCAATTTCTTGAACCGTAGCAAAAGCAGAAAAAGCGATCAGTTTCCCTTTTTCTTGCAGCTGCTGAATGGCAGTGAAGCACTCTTCTCTTTGTCTTTCAGACAGTTTTTTACTATCTCTAAATCTGCTGACTTCTTTGGCGGACAGCTTTTTGAGGGGGAGAATGAGTCCGACGTACATCGGTCAAGCCAATGGTCATCTCCCCGCTTCGTCAATATAAATGGTTGCAGTGCTCAGCATTTTTTGAAGGTAGTACTAAAATTATTTTTTCAACTCCCACATAAAAATGGCAGCACTCTGCCCAATATTGAGGGACTCTTTTGTTCCATTCATAGGAATTGCCACGACCGCATCAACGGATTGCAAGGTGGTTTCTAAGACTCCATCCACCTCATTCCCAAAGATAACAGCGATATCTTCAGAAGTAGACTGGAACCTACCGAGAACTTCAGCTTTTTCTGTGATCTCTGCTGCGATTACTTGCATTCAGAATTCTTTCGCTTTTTGGATCGCATCGGTGGTAAAGTCAAATTGTTGGAGATTCACACTCTCCTCAGCCCCTAGAGACGTTTTACGTACTTTAGGATTATCTAAAGGAGAAGGTGTGTAGCCTACGATTCGCACGTTTCGCCCTAGGGCGTCAGCGGTACGGAGGACGTTTCAGACATTGTAAGCACTACGGATATTTTCAAGGATGACCACTTTCATGAGATGAAGAAAAAACAAAATAAATCAGACTTTTTGTAGTGTTTTGCTGAGAAAAAACAACTAAAAAAATCTCCCGTTATTTTAGAGTTGACTTTATATACTATTTCCTTATTCTGTCATGTAGAAATATAAACTTAAAAAATATACGTATGAAAAAGAAGTATTTTGAAAATTTATTTCTAATAGGATTCGTTATAGTCTTATTAGCCACAGCTGCTGTAGGTTTTTTTAGCAGGAGCTTTCTGTATGCTTTTGCCACCTATCTAGTGGGTCTCGGGATAGTGATTTCCTTGGAGTTATGGATGACTCCCGTGTCTAGATCCAGTACCTAAAAACTTCTCAAATACTTAGTTAGTACACTCTAGCTAAGTATTTTTTCTTGTAGATGATCAGGATTTTTGTAGTATTAGGGAGATTTTATTTAGATCTATCATCATGAAAATTCTCATCTGCTGTGCAACGACCGCTGAATTGAAAGTCGTGAAAGAAGAAATTAAAAAACTGGATTTGAAAATTCGCCTGCCGATAGAGTATCTCTGTACAGGAATTGGGAATCACGAAACCATTTTCCAATTGACGAAATTTTTGCTGGAACACGCGGAGGAGAAGTATTTTATTGTGAACGTGGGAGTGTGTTGACGAGCAAGATCAGCAAGTAGTAATAAGGGTTTTCCTTGTCTAAAAGCGATTCAGGTAAGCGTTGTGGAACATTTGAGCATTGGGAAAGAAGCGATTATTCCGATTTTTCTCAAATTTGCTCCGTTGGGGAAGGTGATTTCTAGTGAAGTGGTAGTAGATACTAGAGAGATGCTAAAAAATTCTTCTTTTTTTACCCCCTGCGAGGGGAGTCGCCCGACCCAACAACAAGTTGCTTTGGAGGACGGGGGAGCTACCTACATAGATATGGAAAGTCGGGGAATTGAGCTCGTTGCTCAGCATTTTCAGCTTCCTCGCCTGCTAGTGAAAGTACCCGTGGATGAAGTAGGAGAAGAAACAAAGCAGTTTGATCGTGGAGTTGCTTTGGAAAAACTGAGAAATCAGGTCGATTATAAGGGGTTGATAGAAAAGGTAGTAGCATATATCCACACCTTAGCGTAGTTTTACTTTAAAAAGTCTTCAATAGATACTAATTCTTTGGAGTATTTATTTACAATATAATGCACATCATTAGTAAAGAGATCTGGATGAATTTGTAATTCTTCTAGGAGTTCTTCATTAGACATCACTTGGATTCCTCCTGTTTCACCATCCTGACCAACTCTCGTATCTCCGTTGTAATACCCCACATATAACGTATTCATCAGAGGTTGCTCCATCTTGTGAATATTCCCTGAATCGTCCTTATACACTCTTATTGATTTAAACTGATTTTCGTAATCAACTTCTCTCACTAATGCTATCTTTTCCAATAACATTTTTGCATTACTATCATCTAATAAGGTAGCATACATCTCTTCTTTTGAAAGGGAAAAAGCAGGAACACTAAACTCTTGCATCGATTCATTGATAAGGGTTAATTTTGAGAGAGAATTGGAAGGAATATGTCCTCCAATAAATTTATCATACAGTCCAGAATTTTCTTTTTTAGAACGAGAACGTTTTTGGAGAATATGATCACCATTTTCTCTCATCGCCCAAATTCTCACCGTTTTTACTTGGGTGGTGATTTTTCCAGTTTCTTCCCATTCTTTTTTAAGGTCTGCATAATATTCTTTTCTATCTCTCGTATCTATACGACGACCAGAGAGATCAAAAATATCTAAGTGTTCAGCCATTTTGTATACTAAATAAACGGTAAAATTGGTTGTTGTCTGGATTTTAGTATACATATATATATCAGGAAAGTCAAAGCAAAATTTCCTAGTGCTAAACTGTAATATCTCATCCTTCTCTAGGAGATGTCCCTCTGGATGAAGTGGACCATTGCCTTCATCAAACTTTAGAACCTCTTGAAATACCGTACCATATCACTATACATGTCAATGTATTTATATTTTATGTTTCAATAATGGCTAAAACAAAGGATATCAACGCTACCTTCACCACGGTGTATCATGAACTTAAACTTCAAAAAGACGCTAAAGAAAAATTAGCGAAATTAGCACAGGAAATTGAAACTCTTTTTCGTGCAGAAGGAATTCAAGGGAAAATCGAAAAAGAACATCACATGACCCTCTCTTTTCAAAAACATCTAACTGCGGATCAACTTTCCAAAAGTCTGATTTTAATTGATGGGATCAGAAAATCTTTGGAAAATTTTGAGCTCCTCAATCCTCACAAAAAATTTGATCAATCCCTTCACCAGATACAAGCCCGAGAAAGCTTTGATGATGGTCAGGTGTATATTGTCCTCACTCCTCATAATGGAGAAAGTATTTATAAGGACATGATTTTGTCTGAGGAAATTTCTCCTCACATTACTCTGGCAAAAGTACCTTGCTGATTGGAAGTCGTTCAGCATTCTTTGATTCCAAAGATTAAAAATCTGTTTAAACCCTACATTCAAGAGAGAGGGATTGCTGTAGATCCGAGTGAAATTATCACCCACATAAAATAAGAATCCTCTATTTATACCTTATATACCGTTTTTCCCTCCCATTCAGGCAGGTATTTTCCTATCAGAGCATCATAGCGATAGAGGGTATCCAAAATTATTTTTTTCTTAAGTTCTATTGATCCATCAAAATCAATTTCTATTACCACTTCACCGATAAACTTCTCTCCATTTACTTCCGCAACGTAGGGCACAATCATCTCTGCTTTTTGTCCTATCTGTTTACCACGATGAATCGTTATATCATAGTGTGGTGTCACCTCATCATTATTTCTATCACGGATGTTTAATCTAAAGTTAGGAATTTCATTATCATCGTTAGAGAGTTTAGCAATAAACTCTACCAAATCTCCCGTCAGATATGCATCATCCAGTTCTGGGATCTCATATTTTTCATCTAACTCAAATCCCAATCCGTGAATTCTATCAATCACTTCGTCTGGCATCCTAGTTTTGGGAAGTGTATCACTTTCTGTAGCCTTTGAAAAATTTTCGCCACTTATAACCTTATGGCTTAAGTTTTCCTCAAGAGCTTTCGTGGTAGTAATTAAGGATGAAGGTATCTCCTGTTGTTCTAATGTTGTTGTTTTAACTTCCATAATAATAGGGATGTAAAAGTATTTTTATTATACTCAATGCTCATAATAATGCAAATTTTGGAGTATTTTTTTAATTAAATCTTTCCTTTTAATTAACTTCTTTAATTAAAGACTTGCAAATAAGCCCGACTTTTCTATACTTTTCACCAGATTTTACTTCGCTACTTCCGAATCTATGTGGATTGCTATCGCCCATGTCCCCACCCGTCTTGTATACTAACTTGCATTAAAAATCTGATTTTTTTACTTTTTTTTCTACTACACTATGGCGATAACTTCCAGAGCAGAAGACTACTCAGCACGATATAATGAAGTAGTTCAACAAGCTGATTTAGCTGAAAATTCAGCAGTAAAATGATGTATGGTCATCAAACCTTACGGATATGCTATTCGAGAAAATATCAGAGATGTCCTAGATACTATGTTCAAAAAAACGGGACATCAAAATGCCTATTTCCCTCTCTTTATTCCCAAAAGTTTTTTGAGTAAAGAGGCTTCTCACGTGGAAGGATTTGCCAAAGAATGTCGAATTGTCACCCATCACAGACTCATGAATAATCCAGCTGGGAAAGGGGTAGTCGTAGACCCTGCTTCGAAGCTGGAAGAAGAACTTATCGTGCGTCCGACTTCTGAAACGATTATCTGGGATAGCTTTAAAAATCGGATTCATTCTTATCGTGATTTGCCGATGTTGATTAATCAGCGAGCAAATGTGACGAGAGCTGAAATGAGAACGAGACCTTTTTTGAGGACCTCTGAATTTCTGTGGCAGGAAGGACATACTGCCCACGCAACCGCAGAAGAAGCACAAGAAGAAGCAATGAAAATGTTTCATGTGTATTTGGATTTTGCAAAAAATTTTATGGCAATGTATAGCTACACAGGAGAAAAGCCTGACCACGATAGATTTGCAGGAGCAGTGCACACCTACGCATTTGAGCCTATGATGAAAGATTATAAGGCTTTACAAGCTGGAACTTCCCACGATTTAGGGCAGAATTTTGCTAAGGCTTTTGAAGTACAATTTACTAATAAGGAAAATGTCTTGGAATATCCCTATGCGAGTTCGCGAGGAGTCAGTACGAGACTTATTGGTGGACTGATTATGGCACACGGAGATGATAAAGGATTGGTATTACCTCCTGTACTCGCACCCACTCATCTCGTGATTGTCCCTATTTTCAAGACGGAGGAAGATTTGGAAGCTATTAAACAGTATTTACAACCCGCTTTACAACAGATAGAAAAAGCTGATTTTACGACAGAGAGCGAATTTTTGGGAACGCACAGAACTGCTATTACGGTAAAGTTTGATGATGATGACCAGAGGTCCCCAGGGTGGAAATATAATGAGTATGAATTGAAGGGAGTGCCACTGAGAATTGCCATTGGAAAGAGAGATGTAGAAAATGGGAAAGTGGAACTGTACAGGAGAGATACGGGAGAAAAATTGTTGGTTGGTGTGGATGAACTTGCACAGACCGTTATCAGCCTTTTAGAGCAGATACAAAAGACGATGTTTCAGAGTCATGAAAGCTTTACCAAAGAACATACCTTTGTGGTAGAGAGCTATGAAGACTTCAAAGAAAAAATAGAGCAAGGATATGTTTTGGCTCACTGGGATGGAACGAAAGAGACTGCTGAGAGAATCCAAGAAGAGACGAAGGCAACCATTAGGTGTTTGCCATTTGATTTCCCTATTGAAGAGGGAGTGGATATGCTCACAGGAAAGAAAAGCGAGAGAAGAGTGATTTTTGCGAAGAGCTACTAATTTTCTCTTGACTTTTTATTTCATATCATTATACTGAAATTACTTCAGGTTGATATTCTACCAAAAAAACAACCTGTTGATCTTTGAGGGGTTTTTTCAAATTTTTCCCCCTCAAACCTCTTTCCCAAGCCCAAAGTAATACCCCTCAATGGGAGATTATGGTTATCGCTTTATTAAGTGATAATTAAGGCGGTACGTGCGGTACCGTTAAAGCATCGAAAGGAAAGAGGTTTTTTCGTAAAGAGAATTTTTCTTCTCTCTTGACTTGTTATTGTAAAGGAAATCTGTATACACTAATCAGCTTTTTAATTTTTTTACACTAACTCAATGGTAAAAATCACAACTTCTGATGTCAGAAAAGGAAGCATTTTGCTTATCGAAGGGAAACTTTTTAAGGTGACAGACACCGCTCATACGCATATGGGACGCGGTGGAGCTAACGACACTTACAAGGTAAAAGACATTGTGACGGGGAAATCCAATACTTTCACCTACAATTCTGGTGCGACTTTGGAACAAGCCGAGGTTTCCACGAATAATGCAGTTTTCCTCTATGCTGCTGGGAATACGTATTCGTTTATGGAGAATGACACAGGGGAAATTTACGACTTGGAGAAGGAGGTGATTGAAGATGTCGTGGGATATTTGAAAGAGAATTTGGATGTGTATTTGCAGATGTATCAAGGGAATGTATTGAGCGTGATTTTGCCTTCCACGATTACCTATAAGATTATCTCAACCGTGCCTGGTGTGAAAGGCGACAGAGCCCAAGCGGGGACGAAGCCAGCGACCATTGAGACGGGGTTGGAAGTGGTAGTGCCGTTGTATAAGGAAGAAGGTGATGAGGTGACGGTGAATACACTGACAGGAACGGTGAATTAGTTTTACTACTTTTGTAAATAATGAAAAAAATCTGACTTTTCTTCCTGTTCGGAATACTTTTGTTGGTAGTTTGTGGCAAATTAGTAAGTTGTAGCGAAGTAGAAGACGCAAATGCTAGAGCCGTATTAAATGATGATGTTAACGAATTTGTTGGAATAGAAAATTCTTCTATGTGTGAATTTGGGTGTGAACTAGGATATGAAAGTTCCGGTTATGGATTTATAAGTAGGGAAATATATAGATTTAGTTCGTTAGATTTGGGAATTCGTTTTACCTATGAAGCATCACGAATTACGGAAGACGGAGAGGTTTCCCCCAAAATGACTATTATTCATACAGGAAATCTAGTTTGTTTAAGACGTGATGATGAACTTGAGAGAAAGGATAAAATGTGATGTATTGAATTTTTTCCCTATGAAGAACGAGAACAGATAGGAGAAAAATGGAATAAAATTGCATGGGTGGATGATGAAATTTTTGCTACTTGAAATCTTGTAGGATATCTTCAGCCTAACGGGAATTTGCTTTCTCCTAATGAAACAACCAAAGGAATACCTTATTATGATATGAGTGCCATTAGACATCACCTTCCTGACACAGACCTCTATTTCGTGCAATATAATTGTGATGGATGTGCACCGTGAGCAGATTTCTCTCGGGTAAACACTATGGAAATATGGGGAAAAATAGGGGAAGATACTATCAAAGTAATGGGAACAGAAACACCCGACAGTTGTCCTTTCGGTTGCACCTTAGGACAGAATCGACATATTGGAGGACGAGACTGATATAGACAAGAAATTAGTAGATTTACCTCTCCAAATCTCGGAATAACTTTGCTTTATCCATCAGCCTTATGGTATACCGATTCACAAGGAATTCAAAAACTTGATACCACAAAGAAAATGATTCACGAAGGAAATAGATTATGTTTGAGTGAAGAATGATGTATTGAATTTTTTCCCTATGAACAGCGAGAAAAATGGGTCTATGAAGATGACCAAACTTGAATTAAAAAACATTTGACCTGAACCAATCTTTATTTTGTAGAATACCATTGTGTCGCTTGTGCACCTTGACCAGACTTCTCTCGAGTAAACACTATGGAACCCCTGTCCAACTTCCATTAACTTTTTCATCTCTTTTCTTCCCAAAACCATGTCCCAAACCTTCTGAATTGCAGTAAAAGCCCTCATTCAAAATCCTGATGGAAAGTTTTTGCTCTTGATGAGAAGTGAGAGAGAAGAACATTTTCCTAATGATTTCGATATTCCGTGATGAAGAATTGAGCGAGGAGAACAGCCAGAAGATGCCATTGTCAGAGAAGTGCAGGAAGAATGCTGATTAAAGGCAAAAGTGGAGAAAGTGACCAGAACACGGACGATAACGAAAGAGAATTTTTGTTTGGTAGGGATTACATTTTTAGTGAAGTGTGAAAATGTGACAAAGATTGTATTAAGCAACGAACATACAGATTTTTTCTGGAAAAATAAGGAGGAGATTTTGATTGGAGAATTTCCGGAATGGTTGAAGAAAGAAATACTAACTTTATAAATGATAACAGAATGAAACAAACCCTAAAAAACATTAAAGTCCAAAAAATCGGACACGGAGGCATCGGTATCGGTTCACTGCCTGACGGAAAGAAAATCTTAATAAAAGGCTGAGCACTTCCTGGAAGTATCGTTGACCTCAAAGTCGTGAAAAATAGGAAAGACTTTATCGAAGCTCACATCATCGAAACTACGGAATACGACCCGCATTTTGCTGATGGAGAGATTTTTTGTCCCCATTACTTTATCCCCAAAGGTGTGAGTGAAGTGAACGAAGGAACTGCGAAAATTGGTTGTGGAGGTTGTAAACGGCAGATGATGAGTTATCCAAGACAATTGGAATTGAAACAACAATTGGTAGAAGAAAGTTTTAAGAAAATTAATTCAAAATGTAAGGACGGGTCTTGAACCCATCCTAACGACCAACAAATCAGCTTTTTGCCAATCATTGGTTCGCCGTTGACACAGGGATATAGAAATAAGATTGAATTTAGTTTCGGAGTATACAAACAACGAAGTCCCGAATACCGCGAACGAAACAAACAACATACTGAACCCTGCCCCGACAACATACAACAATACCTCATCAATAACGAGCGAGGCTGTGGATTTCACAAGCAGGGAGAATTTAGTAAAATCGTAGATGTGGACAGTTGTGGATTGATTTCAGCGAAGGCAAATCAGATTTTTGAAACCCTTAAAAAGCTGTGCTTCGAGTCTGGGCTTCCTGTGTACGACCAAAAGACCCACCAAGGATTTTTCCGTCATCTCGTCATTCGTGAAGG
>JAISKI010000016.1 GCA_031261265.1 Candidatus Peribacteria bacterium | reverse complement strand
TCCATGTGTTTGCTTGATAACTACACAATAAGGATTATCACCTTTTTTTGAAGAGAAAAATATTAGTAGATAAAAAAAGAAACAGCCCCATAAGTTTAGGGCTGTTTTATTAATTTACTCTCTAAGATACAGATTTCATTAGAAAAATTACTCAACCGTATGTTGACATAAATATTAAAATGATTATACTATATAAAGTAAACATTTTATATGTAGGTATACGACTATGATAGAATCTGCTAAAAAAGATGTCTATATGCCAGAAATTAATATTATTGTTCCTGGAAGGCATCATCTCACTACAACGTATTGGGGACATTACATTGGAAAAGTCCTAGCTAAAGACTTATGTGATACTTTGTCTGTTGAGGGGACACCTCTAAAATTTGCACCAGGACTAAAAGCTAAAAATTTGATTTTCCCGATTACTTCGGCAAATCATAAAGGAACGAGTAGAAATCCTTTGGATATTTCCAAAAGAACGATGCTTTTGGACCGTTTTGGTCAAACCCTTGATAGAAATACCTTTCAATATTCAATAGATGATATTACCCATTCAGATAATTTTGCAAGTTATATAATTGAAAAAATTGGTATAGAAAGTCAGGGACGCTTCCGTCTTTCCCCTGAAAATACTATAGCACTTACTTCTACTCCCGAACTCATCAAACAATTCCAAAAACTCTGATATCAGATTTTGCCAGCAGAATTAAAACCTTGAACACTAGAAAATCCTGAATATCTAGCAGAGAGACCCTGGGAACTGCTTGAATATTTGGCAGAATTAGCTAGAGCAAAAGATGGATCCTATCGAAATGTAGATGACAAGGTATTGGACAAAATAACTAAGGAAACGATAAAACTCTATGAAAATTATCAGCTTGTTCCTTATATTCGTAATCTTTTTGATGATGATCTTTTAGGGAGTGATGGAGATTTGACAGAAACCAGAGATTACAGAGAATACCTTAAATCATTTGATAATGGAGCAGAGAGAAAATATCAACAAATCAAAGACTATCTGCGTCCAGAGGATGAAAAAATTGTTGATATTGGATGTTGTAATGGAGCGTTAATAGAAGAAATGACAAAAAATCCTATGCTACAAAATACCAAGTTTTATGGTATTGAGGCAGCAAGAACTCTTTTTGATGAATGTGTAAAAAGAAAAGAAAGCTGACAATATTTTAAAAGTGATTATGTCTTTTTCTTGCAAGAAAATGTTGTAAAGGATCAGTCTTTTGAGGAGAATTCTATAGATGCATTTACCAGTTTTTCATTGACGCATGAAGTGTATTCGTATCAGTCCAAAGAGGCTTTAGAAAAAATGATAAAGCTGATTACCACTCAGCTCAAACCAGGAGGAAGACGAATCAATGTGGATGTGATCGGTCCAGAAAATGGCGATAGAACCATTTTAGCAAATTTCTCAAAAACTGATGGAGCTTCAGAGCGTTATCCAGAGCCAAGTCAGGAATTGAGAAAAGAAGATTATGAGCAGTATAAAACAGAGCTAAGAAACTTTTTGGAAAGCTTGTCTACCCATGAAAGATTCCTCCGTTTTGCTCAGGATTTCAGAAAGGAGGAAGGAGATCAGATTTCTTATACTATTGTACAAAAGGATGGAGAGGAATATATTCAGGCACCCTACAAGTCGATTTGTGAATTTTTATCTAAAAAAGAATATACGCTCAACCGAGAATCTGAAATGCATGAGAGATTTTGTGATTTTGCTTACTCAGACTGGGAGAAAATGTTAAAAGAAAACTGACTGACTTTGCAGGCGGGAAGTGGAGCATATACGAACGACTGGATTGTGGAGAATAGACGAAAAGGGAAAGTGGAACTGTTTGATGAAGGAGAGGAGTGAGAGCTTCTTCCGATTGTCGATACTCCGACCAATGTGATGTTGATAGCAGAGAAAGGATTAGCTTAATGTTAGTATGATCTAATAGTAAAAAAAGGCAGGATTGATATTCCTACCTTTATTTTTTCTAAGATACAGATTTTTTTTCCTCCTGCTTCAAGATTAGAACAGAACGCTTCCTTTATCATCCCATTTTGTATACAGTTTACAATTGGGACGAAGAATCAAATACTTCACTTCGTTTTTTAACTCCTCTTTGGAATTCATGCAATCACTGTCGAGGACACAGGACATTCCATGGACAGAATACCGAACCGCTCCAAAGGGGAGACGTTCCAATGGTCTGCCGTGTTCTCTGATGTATTGATTGATCTCTTCGATTTTATCATCTTGACATCGATGATCGAGAATCCAATCATTAATAGCCTGTTCCTGATCATCTTGCGGATGGTCTATATTGTAAAGTACTCGGAAAGTGACTTGGTCAGCCCCTAATTTCTCTGCTCTACAGAAGATTTCTGCAGGAGTCTTCTCATCGTAGAAATCTGTCATATTGAGCGATAAACGAAGTGAAAAATCATACTTCTTTATTGCTTTACAGGTTTCTTCGATGTCTACAAATGCATTATTATTTCTAGGCCTGTTGTATGATGCATTTTCACTAGAGGACCAAACTGAGGACAAACTTAAGGAGATGGTTTTCACCCGGATGTAATCCCGGAGCCATCGTAGATACTTTTCTCCGCCGTTTTCGGCTTTTTGTGTCAGAAACACTCCACTTGTCTGGAGTTCTATCCATCGAAATGGGGAGGCTAGCCTCTTATTCAGAGTTGAAACCATCTCCATGAAGGTTCGATTAAGTAATGCTTCTCCATCGCCAGTGAACATCATGGTATTGCAACCATTATCACGTGAAAAGGAAAGTGCATCCATATAATCTCTTTCATAAAGATCTTTGAATTGAAAGTTATCTTCAATTTGGTTTCCATAGCTTGCCCTATCTTGATTATGCAACCCTGAAACACAGAATTCACAACGGTTGGTGCAACCAGCTGGCACCGCGATACTTAAACTTTGTACTTTCATCTTTTTTTTATTTTTTTGTTAATTCTTTGTTTACTTTTCTTACTGCCTCAGCAGATGCTTTGAAGGCTTGCTCCTCGGCTTTGCTGAGGTCTAATTTTACAATTCTTTTCCAACCGCCTTTTCCCAGGACGACAGGGACGCCAATACAGATGTCTTCTTGTCCGTATTCCCCTTCCAAGGGGACAATACACGGAAAGATTTCCTGTTTATCCTGCAGAATGGACTCAACCATTCTCGCTAATGCTGTGCCAGGACCTTGCCATGCAGAAGTTCCCAGATGCTTCGTGAGCGTTGCTCCTCCGACTTTCGTCGCTTCCACAATTTCCTGCAACTCTTCTTCGGAAAGAATCATCCTAATCGGAGTTACGCATTTGACCGATGATGTCACTGGTACCATAGTCGTATCGCCGTGTCCGCCAATGACGAAAATGTTTTTAAAACAACTACTACTATAACCAGTTTTTTCTTCCAAATAGAATCTGAATCTGGCTGAATCCAGTGCACCACCGAGTCCGAGGACTTTATGTCGGTCAGCGTACGGATTGATTTCCCGCATTACGTTCCAAGTGTGATACGTGAGTGTATCCACAGGGTTAGTGATGGGAATAAGTATTGCATCTGGCGAGTACTGTAAAGCACCGCGAATGCACTCATTCAAAATCCCTCCATTCACTGCGAGCATTTCTTCTCGGGTTTGACCAGGCTTACGAGGCACACCAGAGGTTATCACTACGATATCTGACTCGGCAGTTGCTGAGTAGTCACGTGTGACTCCTGTGATCTTCGTAGAGCTTCCCCATTGGAGAACTGCCTGCCTTAAATCCATTGCTTTTCCTTCGGCGACTCCCTCCTTAACATCAAGGAGGATGATTTCCTTGGCTACGTTTCGTGTAGCCAGAACGTTAGCACAAGTCACACCTACGTTTCCTGCACCAATAATTGATACTTTTGTCATTTTTTTTATAATTTATTTTGTTTACCTTGTTAGTATATTTATTATATATATAAAGTCAAGTCTATTTTTTCTCCAATTTCTGATCTAAAAAGAGAGAGGTTCATTTGAATTTTTGATCACTGTATTATTTTACTCTTGACTTTAGATATATATATCCGTATAATGACTTCCTTGAGGAGGGAAAATCCCTTTAAATATCTCAGGAAATTTTCAAAAAAATAAAATTATGCCATTATGAATAAAAATTGTATTGGGCTATTTGGAACCTGCGGAGGTTCTACTTGGCGAGAGGGCTTTATGGAGAAGTATCGGGCATTTGGGATTGATTATTTTAATCCTCAAGTGGATGACTGGACACCAGAATGTGCGGTATTTGAAGCAGAACATTTGGCTTCTGATCAGATTATTCTCTTTCCTATTACGGATGAAACGTATGGGATGGGGTCTCTATCGGAATCAGGATACTCTATCTTGAATGCTATCAGTTTGGATGACAGAAGGGATTTCGTGATCCTGATCAGTCCTACGGTAAAAAAGGAATTGCAGGAGGAAAATCCTGCGTTATTCAAGGAATCAACTCGAGCGAGAGCATTGGTGAAACAGCATCTCAAAAAGTTGAATTTCTCGAATCTGTATGTAGTAGAAACTTTGGAGGAAATGTTGGAGGTCAGCATTGCTCTCTGGGATTCTTACCAAGTTCGACAAAAAGTCGCCTCCTATGCTTTAGGAAAGTAGTAATCATTAAAAAAAGCAAAAAAATGAAAAAGTTTTTACATGCTGTTGGGATGCTTCCTTATCACCTCGTGATTGATGGGAAAGACCTTTATTTGACAGCTAGTCAGATGGGAAAAATTGAGTTTAAGCAAGGAAGCAAATTGGAAGCGATAACTGGTCCGGGCTTCTTTGGACGACGCAGAGCCTGTCAGTGTGGGAATATCCATTTAGCTTGGCGAGGATTCGGGAAATATGTCCCTGAGGATGCCCCTATTCTTTGGAGCACAATCGAAAACGAGCCCCTAAATGAGCTAAAGGAGGATGAAAATCTCTCTGCCTACATCATCCAGAGTACCTGTAAGAGCTGTGGTGCAGTGGAGTATTATTGTATTGGACCTCATGGGGAACCTCTCTGGTGTGATAAAGAAGGTAAAATTCTTGAAGGAATAATGCATCCTTATTGGGATGCTGATTGGAAAAAAATTGTTTCTCAGGACGTTTCTCCTACTGTTTACTCTGGTCAATATAAATGACTTAGGTAAAGTTGGGCAAATTATCTCTTAGTTCTGTATCAAGGGCTAAGGGATTTTTTTATTCCTGACAAAAAAACTTTCCTTATTTTTGCAAAATTTTGATATTTCTGTATACTTAGGTGATGACTTTATCTCTCTATCTGTATATTATGGCTAAAAAAACAAAAACGCTGATTGATTGAATCGGAGATTCCAATTTATCTAAAAATAAGAAGGATGAAAAGGTGGCTAAAAGTCTGATGGATGCTATGGATTTTTCACAATTACCAAAAATTTATAAAAAAGTAGCAACTTCCTATGAAATGACTCATTTGTCTCCAGAGCGAAGAGAAAAAGAATCTGCTTCTTTAAAGGCGTTGTCTGAATCCCCAAAGGAAGTGAGAAATTGGGGAGAATATAAATTATCTACTGAACCTCCTCATTTTGCATTGAAAGAGGGGATTGCCCATGGAGTTTTTCAGAGTACAAGAGATAGTTTTGAAAAGAACTATGATAAGGAATATCACGTGGGAGTATTTGCGATTTTGCATAGTGGACAAATGAAAACCTATTCTGATATGGTAGCAGAAATGGAGGCTTTAGAAGAAATAGACCAATGATCCGAAGAGGATAAAAAATGGGCTAAGGAACAGATCAATAAAAACCATAATCTTCCCTGTGCAGTATTAGAAGTTTTATATCCTACTTTGCTGGATATCAGCTTGAATGGTATCTCTTTGGATGAAATGAAAAAAGAATTGGTAGAAATTAATCAAAAGGATGATTCTTCTTGGACTAAGGAAGAAAAAAAAGAATTCATCTCTGATTATATTGTCACGAAACTAGGACTCTCTTTGCCAGATTTTCATTTATGGACTAACGATATATGGAAAAAGATTAAAATGGTGCCCTATTCTCTTTGGAGAGAAGACAATGATCGAAAAATTGTAGAAGAAAATTATAAAAAAATAAATATTATTCATGCAATTATGGATCAGTACTTTTAAAAATATTATCTAGTGGTGGAACTACTTTATAATCTGATTTTTCTCTCTTTTCACCTGTTTAATCTAAAATATACACATTGTATTGACTTTGATACATATATCACTATACTATATTGCATAAATAAAATTATTAATCTAAAAATAAAAAAATATGGATTTGAAACAAAAATTGGGGAACAAATATTTATTGGGTTCTGTGTTGGTTTTGTTGGCTGCATGTTTTTGGGGGGCTACTCCTATAATTGCGAAACTGACATATAGTATGGGGAGCAATCCTGTTAATGCAGCATTTTTAAGAAATTTTTTAGCTTTGCCAATAATATTTATAATTCTGGCTTGCAAAAAAATTTCGTTGAAACTAAGTGGTAGGGAGTTGGTTATTTTGGTTGTTCTAGGTGTATTTAATGCATTTACAACCATATTATTGTATATGTCGTATAACTATGTTTCTGTTGGTGTAGCTACTACACTCAATTGTAGCTTCCCCGTGCTGGTTATGATAGGAAGCATAGTATTCTTAAAGCAAAAAGCGTCCAAAAGGGGGACTATTGCACTTGCCATTACTATGGCAGGCATAGTAATGTTCTTTTCAATTACCGATAATCAAAGCAATCCCATTCTGGGGACGGGCATAGCCTTCCTGTCAGCCATTTGCTATGCTGCTTATGTATTGATCTTTGAAAAAAGTAAGTTGAAGGATTATGCATTTAAATTAACGTTCTATATATGTGTAATCAATTCTATTTGTTGCTTCGTATTTGGATTAGTCCACAATCAAATCACTTTTGCACTAACTCCCGAGGCTTGGATATATAGTACCGTAATTGCATTATTATGTTCGGTATTGTGTATCACATTCTTCAACCTTGGCATTAAGTATGTCGGTAGCGTTACATCATCAATTCTAGTTATGGCGGAACCTGTCATAGCTATTATCCTAGGAAGTATTTGTCTAGGTGAAGAGATGACAGCGGGAAAGATTGTTGGTTGTGTGTTGATAATTATGGGAATTTTTGTTGTACAAACTACCAAAAATACCCCTTAACTTCTGCCAATTATCTCCTAGATTCAGTAATTAGAGTCTAGGAGTTTTTTTTATTCAGAATAACTTAATGTAATTTTTACATTTTCTCTTGCAATCGCTAACTTATTGTGTATAATACAATTGTTAAAGAGGAGAAAAGAATGAGATGGACAGAGGTGCTTCCGACGGACTGTGAACACGCTATTCATCAGCTAAAACCCCTTTCTCTTCAGCGACACCAACGAGATGTGATCTTTAACAGTTGTAGCAGTAAAAACAATAAACATAAAAGATATGAACAATCTGAATTATTTTGAAATTGCTGGAGCTTCGGTTCCAGGTACCTCACACGCAAAGAGGGGAATGAATAATCAAGATCACTTCACTTGGCTTCGCACCGATGACTTTATTATTGCCGTGGTCTCTGATGGCTGTGGCTCTACAAAATATAGCGAAGTGGGAAGCAGACTTTTATCTACGATCTTTACCAATTATTTGGCGAAGCGTTTAGAGCAAAGTAAAGGAGTGGCTGGAGAAATTTTATTCCAATCGGAGCGATGGTGGGACGAACTGAGTCAAGATGTCTTAGCGAGGATTCGTATCATTGCTCAGGACATGGGAAATCCTTGGTTGCAATACATCAAGGACTATTTCCTAGCGACTCTGGTCGGCGTAATTGTGCGGAAAGATACCACTTGTGTCTTTTCTTGTGGAGATGGGGTCTTTGCAGTCAATGGGAATCTCCAAGAAATTGGCCCCTTTGAAGGCAATAAACCTCCCTACTTAGCATATCATTTGCTAGGAAAAGAACTAGTGGACATGGATCCTTCCTTACTCGGAATCCAACGCTATGGCTACTGGCCTACGGAAGAGATTCACTCTCTTTTGATTGGTACGGATGGAGTAGGGGATTTATGCAAACTAGAAAATGTACCTTTCCCAGCCCAAGAAAAGCTGATTGGAAAGATTGATCAGTTTTGGTCGGAGGAGATTTATTTTACCAATCCTCAATGGATGCAAAATGTACTCACCACGATCAATACCGAGAAAAGAAAACCTGTTTGGGCAGAAAAGAATATTGCAAGATATCCTGGTTTGCTCAAAGACGACACCACATTACTTACATTAAGAAAAAAGGAGGTTTAACATGAAAAAGGTTTTATTACAAGGAAAGCCTCTCTCCCTCCTAAAAGAAATTGGTGCGGGACAAGAGGCGGTAGTCTATGACATCGGTCATGGAATGGTGGCAAAGCTGTATCGGCAACCCAATGATCCGTACTATTCCCATTCTATAGCAGAACAACAATCTGCCAGAATCAGGATAGCAACCATCAAAAAAAAGCTGTCAGCTTTTCCTACTCATCTTCCTCCCAATGTCATTAGTCCAAAAGCGTTGCTTACTGATCCTACGGGTGAAATTATTGGTTATGTGATGCCTTTTATCAAAGGTGCAGAAACTTTACTAACGTATGGGGATTTGCTCTATCGGGAAGGAAAAAATATTTCCAATAACGAAATCAGAGATATCTTCCTCAGTCTTCATCAGACGGTGAAAGCATTGCATGCTCATGGAGTCGTGATCGGGGATTTCAATGATTTGAATATTCTCGTGAAAGATCGTCAGCCTTTTATGATTGATACGGACAGCTGGCAATTTGGAAACTTTCTGAGTACGATGTATACAGAGAAATTTGTAGATCCCCTGTTGTGTGGTCTGAATAATGGCATTTGGACGATGACTAAACAACACAATCCCTTAGGAGATTGGTATGCGTTTACGGCATTGCTTTTCAAAACGTTCTTATTCGTGGATCCTTATGGAGGTATTTACAAGCCCAAAGATGCAACAAAACGTGTGAAACAGCAACTTCGTCCCAAAGATCGTCTCACGGTTTTTGCTCCTGAAGTGCTCTATCCAAAACACGCGTATCCGTACAAGGTATTGCCCAATGATTTGTTGCAATACGTTCAAGAAGTTTTTACCAACGACCTGAGAGGGGAGTTTCCGATAAAGCTGATTGAACATCTGCAATGGAAAAAATGTCCCACGTGTGGCATTGAACATGCTCGGACCCATTGTCCGATATGTAGTGCAGGAGTGCATATTCCGATTGTAGTGAGTGGAAATGTTCAAGTCCAAGAAGTTTTCAAGACTCAAGGCATCATTGTATGCGTTGCGTATCAAAATGGGAAACTTGTGTACTTGTATCATCAAGACAATATCTACAAAAGAGAAAATGCTGAAACCGTATGGACGGGTCCTCTGGATCGGGAAATGCGATTTGCTCTTCAAGGGAATGCTACGGTCTTCGCGAAAGCCAACACCCTGTTGGTTGCGAAAGATTCCAAACCATCCAAACTCTCTATCGATACGGTGGGAAATCGTCCTATCTTTGATACGACGGCAAATGACGTATTCTGGGTAGCCAACGGTACTATTTATCACAATAATCCCTTGGGATTGGACTATACTCCTTCCAAAGTCGGAGAAGGTATCGCGGATCAGACGTTAATTTGGTCAGGCGACAGTTTCGGATTTGGGATGTATAAGGTAGGACACATTTTGCAAGGCTTCCTCTTTGAAAAAGGAAGAAGTGTGATCAATGATTCAGTACAACTTCCTTTCATTAAAGGAGAAATTATTGATGCAAAATGTTATCTGAGCTCTACGAGAGCTTGGCTCTTACTCGCTACGAAAGATCAAGCTAAATACGTTAATCGAGCCATTGTCCTCAATGAGCAAGGAAAAGTATTAGCTGATATCACTAATGAAAATGGAGACTATCCTTGGCTCGAACAAATCAAAGGAAAATCTGCTACGGCAGGCTTCCTCTTCTGTCCGACCGATGAGGGTATCGTACGGGTTGGCTTAGATGCAAATGGAGAATTGGAGATGAAGGTTTTCAGTGATACCGCACCTTATGTCAATCAGTATTCTCAACTCATAGTTTCCCCAAAGGGTATCTATGTATCACGTGCAAAAGATATTGTACTAATAACAATAAAATAAGGTAAACACATTAAAACAAAAAAAAGTTATGAAAAATTTTAGTATTCCGAGTCATTACGACTCTAGTAAAGCTGATCAAGTCTACAGAGTAGATTACAAAGGATTAGCAAGTTTGGCACCAGCTTACAAAAAAGCTGAAGGGATAACCAATTCTGCATTGGATAAGTACAAAATTGCTTTGATGCTTATTGATGGACAGATTACGTTTGGTATTCCGGGTTTTGAACTCTTTGTGCTGAATGCTCCTGAAGACACCAAACGTCTGGCAACCTGGTTGTATCTCAACTTGGGACGGATTACCAAAATCTTCCCAACGATGGACACGCACACGGCGATGCAGATTTTTCACTCTTTATTCTTTATTGATGCAAGTGGAAATCCTGTCGCCCCGAATACCATGATCTCTTCTGATGATCTGATCAATGGAACCTATCGGGTAAATCCCGCTGTAGCAGGTGCTTTGAATGTAGGGTATACGACGTTGACTCAACACGTACTCCATTATGCTAAATCCTTGGAACGCAACGGGAAGTACAAACTGATTATTTGGGACTACCATGCTATGCTTGGCGGAATTGGACACGCATTGATTCCGTTATTGGAAGAAGCCATTTTCTTTCATACTCAGGTGAGAAACAGTCAACCGGGTATCGAAATAAAAGGCGGAAATCCGTTGACGGAAAATTATTCGGTGCTCTCTCCGGAAGTCTTGGACACCTATGATGGAAAAGCTATCGCTCAGAAAAATTCTCGTTTCATCGAGAAATTGCTGAATTACGATATCCTGATTATCACCGGTCAAGCCAAGTCTCACTGTGTGGCGTTCTCTATTGAGGATTTGCTCACAGAAATTCAGGCGAAAGATCCTGCATTAGCCAAAAAAGTCTACTTATTGGAAGATTGTACTTCACCTGTGGTAATTCCAGGAATTGTAGATTTTACCGATCAAGGTAATCAGGCTTTTGAACGCTTTAAAAATGCTGGAATGCATTTGGTAAAAAGTACTACTCCGATCGACCAATGGCCGGATGTGGACGTAAGTAAATTGTAAAGTAGGGTAAAACAAAAATTTAAATTAAAAGGAGGAATAGTTATGTCAACAAGTAATGTAAATTTAGGTTTATTGAACGATGCTCACGATGATGGGAACTTAACCCGAAGTTCGTTGGATGCATTGACGAAAATTCCCGATATTGGAGCAATTATCCAAGAGGGGTTGGGAATCCAAGTGGACAATGTGAAGTCCAGTGAAGTCATCTTGCTCAATATTTTGACAGATGATTCTGGTTCTATCCGTTTCGCTAGCAATTCTCAGGCAGTTCGCGACGGTCATAATCTGTTGATTAAGGCATTGCGTGAAAGTAAACAACAAGATAATATTGAGGTGATCAATCGGTATCTGAATGGTAGCGTATTGTATCCTTATACTCCCTTGTCTTTTGTCCCTGAAATGACTACCAGTAATTACGATCCGAACGGAGGAACTCCTCTGTATGACGAAACCGCAAAATTATTGGCTACCATCATCGCGAAAACACAAGAATTCAAAAACAATGGGATTCAGGTAAGAACCATCACGCTCATTTTGACCGATGGAGAAGATTGCCATTCTCGGACAAATTCCGCTAGCGATGTGAAGAAAATCGTAAAAGACATGCTCCGAAGCGAAGAACATATCA
The DNA here is from genome assembly GCA_031261265.1 of Candidatus Peribacteria bacterium. Next base: position 22,817 of record JAISKI010000016.1, on the reverse strand, counting down.
TTGCAGGAATGGGGTTTGATAATGGAGATTGTGATTTCCAGACGGTATTCACTGAAATGGGTATTCCAAGTCAGTGGATATTAACGGCAAATTCTACTCCCAGCGAAATCCGAAAGGCTTTCCAAATGGTCAGTCAAAGTGCGGTTCGTGCCTCTCAGAGTGCCGCGATGTTTAGTCAGACCAGTTTAGGCGGGTTTGGCGGATAAATAAACGAGGGAAGATTTCTCCCTCAAGTATTAACCTTTTAAAAAAAGGCCCGTGGTGTAATTCACTCACGGGCTTTTTGCTTAGTAGATTTGGATGGAATTATGAGAATCCTACTTTCATTTTCCTGATGACAGTGGTGTCCCCTTTAAAACTCGTAAAGGGTCCACAATCATAGTTAGGATAAAAATAAATTTCTGGAGATGTGGGATTATAAGATCCGTCATCTTTCAACCTTTGCAGATGCACACATTGTGCTCCATCCTTACGATATGTTTTGATCACAACGAAATCGCCAGCGGGGATAGAGAACTCTTTAAATTTCGTATGCTTAATATGCTCACGAATAAACCCTTCTGCATCTTCTCTTGTCAGTGTAGTCCCCCAAACATCGAATAAATCCAATAGCTTTTTAGGAGCAGATTTCATGTACTTTTCGAGGTGCTCCTTTTCCTTATAGATTTCCCCAATACTTGCTTCATTAGAAATAGGGAACGTTTTTTCAAGTCTTTCGACCAAGTACACTCGGTTTCCTTCGGAGATATGGATAACATCTCCAACTTCTAATTGTTGCTTTGTTTCCACTTTTTTGTTTTCCTCCGACTTATAATAGGTCGGAATCCAACAGGGGGTGTCTGCTTCGTTTCTCATATACGTTTCTTCTCCGATTATTTGTCCATTGTCGTCCCGAATTGGGCGAGTCTCATTTTCTTGTGCCATAATTTTGTTTTTTTAATTTATTTTACTTTTATTTTACTTTTATTTTCTCTGAGCAGAGTTTCTAATTCTGCCTTTTTTCTCAATTCCTACTGCCAAAAGGCTGCTAATACTCTTTCAATAAATTCTAACTCCTCCTCCTCGAGTTTGCAGGTGTAGCGAGGATATGCCGAACTCCCTCCTTCAATTTTTTCGGCAGTTCTCTTTATTTCAAATAAAACGTTTTGGAGCTTAGTGCCGCTCATATATCCAGTGACTGCATGGAGTTGGTAAGATTTTCTAATGATATTCCCTGCATCTTCACGTGCTTTATCATAGCTACACTCGTTGCTATGATATCTTTCTAAGATAAGGAATATTTCATCCACAATCCTTTTATACTGTTCTACTACTTCACATTCTTCAATTTTTCTCATTTTTATTTTCGTTCAGAACTCTGTTCCCAGTTGTAATTTGTTTAATTTTTATTTTAGCAGAGTTTCTAATTCTGCTTCTTCTTTTTCTAATTCTCCTAGCTCTGCTTGTAATTGCCGAGCTTCCGTTGGAGAGGTTAGAGATTGGATTTTGATACCGATCTCCTTGATCCTAGATTGGATCCAGCTTTTCACAGGTCCCGATAAGATGTACTTTTTGCAGAAATGCTCTAGGAGCTTTTTCACAAAACGTTTTCCTATGATGAGGGTCACTAAAACGATGGCTCCTATTCCCATGAGTGCTGTAGTCAGTGCCCCAAGAATAGCCATTCCGATGGTCAATGCCGTGGAAGTTGCCCCCCAACAGACCGTTCCAATGTAGACCGTTGTACAGAGTAGTGCAATTTCTACTATTACAAGTCCGATGAATACCAAAGGGTTAAATATGCGATTGCATATATTATCCAATTGGTCATCTACCAACTTCTTTACAAGAGAAGAGGCGAGTCTTTCAGCTTTTTTTCTCATTTTTATTGTTTTTAATTTTTGTTATTATATCTCATTATAATTATTTGCATATTAATGTCAACCGTATGTTGTGTAGAAATTAACATAAAAAAAGAACCCTGAGCGATACACTCAGGGACTTTCCTAGTTAAGGATAAGAATTTTCAATCATTCTTCTCCGTAGAGGTTTTTCCAATCTTCTGGTTTTAAAGCCTTCACAAATTCGATGCTCAGTTCGAGCAGGGCATTTAATAAGTCAAGAGTGCCCATGGCAGAATCGCCACGACCAGCGAAAGGAACGTCATCCGGTCCTCTCTGGCAAGCGGTGTTGATGTTTACGCGACATGTTTGATTCTGTGTAGAATCAATGATGAGATGAAAATCATTGCGTTCTGTTTCTGTATTACCGAAGACCGATATCTGCTGTCCAAAATTGGATGTGTAAATCCAATGAAGTACTTCTGAAATATCTTCAAATTCTACAATAGGCACCACTGGTCCGAACTGTTCCTCCCGGAACAATTTCATTTGTGAGGTGACCGGGAATACTACTGCTGGGTGAATATATCCAGCATTTACCAATCCGCCGTTTTCGTTGAGGATTTGTGCTCCTCTCGTAACAGCGTCATTGATATATCCTGTGAAATTATGCACGGTTCCTGGTAATACAGGTGTTAATTGTACCCCATCTTCCCAAGGAAGTCCCGGTTTCAAGGCATCCACGGCAGTGGTGTACTTTTTGAGAAACTCTTCGCGAATACTGCTATGTACGAATAGAATTTTTAAAGCTGTACACCGTTGACCATTGTAAGATAGCGTTCCTTTGACGATCTCTTTCATGATGCCGTCAATGTCTGCTCCTGGCAGAATAATTCCTGGATTCTTTGCTCCCAGTCCCAAAACGTTTTTTGTTTTGTGGGGAGTCGGATTGTTCCCGATAATACTGTCGGCTGTCCATGTCGCTCCAATAAAAGAGAAGACATCGATTTTCCCGGTTTTTTGGATCGGTGTGATGATTTCGCGACCGTCTCCATAAAGAGTATTTACCACTCCTTTCGGGAAACATTCGTTGAATGCATCTACCAACGGTTCCAATAATAAGACGCCGTCTTTAGCTGGCTTAAACAATACTACATTTCCCATCAAAAGAGCGGGGATTAATGTGGTGAATGTTTCATTTAATGGATAGTTTGCCGGTCCCATACAGAGGACAATTCCGCGAGGTTGGCGAGGGACTTGGATCATTAATCCTTTATCTTCTCTCCATTTGTTCCAAGCAGTAGTGAGTTCTTCCAGTTTATCACAGCTATCCAGTATATACTGGACGGTGCGGTCGACTTCGCCTTCGGCATCGCTACGTGTTTTTGCAATTTCCCACATGATTTTTTCCGCGATGTATTCGCGATTTTCTTTCAAAATCCCAGCGAATTTTCTAACGGCATTGCAACGTTGTTCTGGAGATAGCATTGGCCATTCCCCTTTTCCAAGAGCCCATGCCTTTTGAGCACTTTCCAAACAGGTTAATGCTTGGGCTTCGGTCATGCGAGGATAGGATCCCAAATAAATTGGTAATTCGCCTCGGCAAATCGGAGAATACACTTCAATTACCTCTCCTTCAAACGTTTTTAATCCGTCCATCAAGATTTTTTTTTGTTCTACAGGGGTAGGAGCTACTCCTACATTAGCAAATAACTTCACAATGTTTTCTTTTTGTGCCATTTTTTTGTTTTTTTAATGTTTATATTTTTTTATTTTGAAAAAGCTTTTTTACTTTTCTGTCTTCTACTATACTGATATATATATGTAAAGTCAAGTCTATTTTATGTTTTTTTATCTTTTTTACCTATGAAAGGTATTTTGCTTGCATTCTCTGATGAGATTCCTATCTTGAAGGTATGCAGACTTTTCTGAATTTCTTCCCTCTCCCCTTAGTGACTTGATCCCTGGCTATAGCTGGTGTACTTTTGCTATGTTATCTGATTTTTTTGAGGGATGCTCATAGGGCAGGAAAGAACAAACCGCAGAGAAAATTTTCTGTGACTGTGGAATATCTAGTGGAGAGTATTTATAATTTTTTTGAGCAAATTCTCGGAGAAAAAGCTCCTTTTTGGATTAAATCTTATGTCACTAATCTTTTTTTGGTTATTTTGATCGCGAATTTTATTGGATTGTCCTTAGATATTCTGATTTCTCCTTTTCCTCTTTTAGCACACTACATTCAAAATCCTACCGGGGACATTTCTTTTACGTTGGCTCTGGCGGTTTGTAGTATTTTTATTGTCCTTTTGGTCGAAGCAAAAACCAAAGGGCTGGGCAGCTTTCTGTATAGTTATTTTCCTGTGTGGTGAACGGATCTTTTTAAACTCTCTAAATCTCCTTCCTCTTCCTGGACGTTCTATTTGATTCGACCTTTTGCGAAGGTGTTTGATGTGGTGATTTCGCTTTTTATTGGGATACTCAATATTGTAGGGACAGTGGCTAAAGTGATTTCTTTGGCTTTTAGGTTATATGGAAATATGATGGCAGGGTCGCTCCTTTTGGCGATTATTGTTTGAATGCTTGGACAGGCTACGAAAACTCGGCTTGCTGGTTTGGAGTTGCCGTTTCTGATTCCTCTGATTTTTTATCTGCAGAGTACGTTGACGGCTGTGGTGCAGGCATTAGTATTCTCTTTATTGACCAGCGTTTTTATCAAGATGTCTCTGGGAGAGGAGAAAAAAACTCTGAATGATACGAGTCTGGTGACCACCCAATTGGCAGAACATATTCAAAGAAAACCCTTGTAAGTATTTCGCTTCTCCATAGGTGTTTTTTATTTTCTGTCCTATTATGTCAATATATTATTAATTTCCTCTTGACTTTCTATTTTTTTTTATTATACTACACTTATAAATAAAAGACAATAGTAAAACTTATAAAATAAAAAAATGATGAAAAAAGTGTTGTTTTTAGCGGTTGCCGCTATCACTTTGAGTTTAAACGGAGTAGCTCAAGAAAAAACTTCGATCGAAAATAGTTTGACTCTCTCAGGAGATGTCAGGACGGGTTCGGGATATGCTCCCTTATTCGGGCTCAAGACTTCTGATGCATGGTCCGCCTACTATATGGCGGATGTACACCATTCTTCTGGTCTTGGGATTGGTGGATACAGAATGACGGACTTCCAACAGGAAGGTCTAGGAAGACTTGCTTTCTTTGACCTTTACTGGTCAGGGGAAATCGCAAAGAATCTATCGTTGTATGGAGCTATGGAATACGGCTTCTTTGATAACGACAACCAGATGTCTTTCTGGTGTCCCTATCTTATCTTGTTCTGGTCTAATCCAGTTGTGAATGTGAATCTTTCTCCGATGTATTGTTATTATGACAAGTTAAAATCGGATGAAATCATCGTTCGCCTGCAAGCAACGAAGGAGGTCTTCGAAGGGACAGAGATCAGCCTTTCGGGATGGTATGACAATACTTTGGACAAAAAATTTTATGGTGCTGTTGGGATTACCCAACAATTACCAAAAAATTTTTATCTCCAAGGAGACTGGCTTTTCCGCGAGGGAAAGTCTCTCCCAATGGTAGCTCTTGGGTATAAATTCTAACTTATTTTTCATTCTTCTCTTTCGGTTTCCGAATGGAGAAACAAAATCGGTGGTTAACCTGCCGATTTTTGCTTAAGGATATAGGAGATTCAAAAAATATTACCCGACTCCGTCTTTGGCTTCATTAGCATAACACCATCAATTGATGATGTATTGAGGGTATGTTGCGTATGTTTCTTTTCTATTTCTTCACATTGCACACTAATAATTTCTGGTACATACTCCAATTACTTCGCAAGAGGAGTAAAAGTGCCAAAACCTTCACTTCTAACCCATGACAAGGCAAAGCTGAAAGCAGACTTCCCAGTCCGAGAAACGAAGTGATCCCAATACTACAACTTGGACATCCTGTAAAGAGTGCTCCCAAGACCCCTCCCAAAAATCACCTTTTGTGAACCCTTTTTTTCCCTTGCATCATCACAATTTTGTAGATTTGTCCCGCGAGGAAGATTCCAAAAAGCAGAGAGAGGAGGATGTTGAGAGTAATCTCACTGTAGGTAATGAATTTTCAAAGATTCCCTAGAGAGAGCTGATAATTGAAGAATGCGAAGCTGAGTCGTAAAAAGAGAGCGGTGGCAATTGTGAAAATTACCCATGATTTCCACTGAGAGAAGACTAGCTTCAGATTTCTGATACTATTTTTCATAGTAATAAAAAGAGAAGATAAAAATCACTTCTCTTACCAAAATTTTCTTGGCATATGTCCAATAGGGGGTGTCTCAAGCATTGCTTGACCTGCACAGAGGGTCTACATCGGACGGGTTTCTTGCTGGGGTAATCATAAAGGGCAAGATGTAGGCTTAAGGTAAGAGAAATATTCAATGTGATTTTATACTATAAAATTTGTATTAAAAATCAACAAGATTTTATAGTAGTGAGTTTTCCTTGAGTTTCCCTTGCAATCTCTCTGGAAGTTTCTATACTGCAGGCGTTAAAGATCTATTTTTTATCTTCTTACCTCTATTATCATGGATGGAATCGTAGAACTTACAGGATCTCTTGCGATCTCTGGCTTTAGTGAGGCAGATCTCCTCTCATTGGCGGTAGTTGCAGGATTTGGAACGGTGCGAATGATTATCGGTGTGGCACTTGGAATTTTGCAAATTGTTGCTCTTTGGTTTGTCTTCGAGAAAGCAAAACTTCCAGGATGGGGAGCGATTATTCCTTTTTATAATATCTACTTGCTTTTCAAACTTGCAGGACACCCTTATTGGACACGATGGATTTTATTCCCTCCTGTATTGGGAATACTTGCCATTATTGCTCAATTCAATATTGCAGAAAAATTTTGAAAAAATGTTGGATGGGGATTTGGATTGTGGTTGATCCCTATTGTATTCTATCCAATTCTCGCTTTCGGGGATGCAAAGTATCAGCCAGAATAGTAGTAAATTTTCCCAAAAGGAACAGGGTCCTCATTCAGGATTTTGTTCCTTTTTTTGTTTGCTTTTTCTAGCTAATTCCTTATAAGATTCACAATGGAAGGTTCCTTTTTACTTTTTACCTGCTTTTAGGATTATGTATTTCCACCTCATTGGGATCAAAGAGAAAGATGGTAAACAATATCAGCTCGATATTCTCATCGGAGGGGTATCAGATATTTCTGAAATTAGAGAATTTTTAGAAGCACGAGGAGTGGTGTCGGTTTCCTTAGAGGAATATGATAAATCCCCAGCAGAATTTGGCAAGATTCACCTGACAGTCTCTTTTAAAGAGAAAGACTTTTCCATTGTCACCTTTAGTGACACGGTCGAAAAATCGATTCGTTATGCGTTCTCTCTAGGATTAGTCCCAACTAATGTGGTCGTGACCGACGGTTCTGTTTCCGAAGAGGAGATCCAACAGCAAATCGAAAGTATTGCAAAGGAGTATGAAGTAGAGCATAAACACCGAGAAGATGTTCAAGCAGGGATCCAACAAAAAGAGCTCAAAAAGTATGAAAACAAAGATATTGAGCATGCTCTCAAAGTAATTAATAGTAATATCGACCGTATTGATCAAATGCTCCTGATCGGAAGGACTATCTTAGGATTTGATGAAACCAGGACTCTCACAGATCTTTCCAACGAGCTAAAAAAAATCAGATTAGGAACAAACTTCAATAAAATGGTCCAACTGTTATTGGATGCTCAGAGTCATATCGCCAAAGCAGAAGATGCAGTATTTTTAGCTCTGGATGATAAAAAGTTTCTCATTGATAGAAATAGTGTGGTGACAAATATTGATGTAATCACTCAGTATGCAGAATTGATGAGATCAGAAGAAAAATATGTCTTAAAAAAACCACTTACTCTTACCGAAAATTTATACGTCACAGGGAAACAAGGAATGATCTTTTCTGTCTTTTTCTGAAAAGATTTCCGTCATCAGTTTTCTTCCCTCACTCATTTGCTTCCTAATACCTTATCTTTGTTAGAATATCTCGTGCTACGAATTATTGTAATCCTTTCGGGGACCTGGGTGATTTCTACCATGATGGGAAAAGAATCAGATTTGCTTTATTATTTGCCAGTATTCTGATTTTTGGGCTTGTTGCTCTATGGATATAATCAATGTGGATTTCAGCGTACTTCTAGGCAGATTATTGCCTTCATCGTGTTGGTCGCAGTGTATTTTTACGGGATAACTCTGATCAAATCAACTTTTGCTTTTTAGCCTTCATCTCTGGACGAAATGGTATTTTTGCTCTGCAGTATTGTGTGTGTAGTATTTTCCTTGTTCTTCTATGCCATTGATATGTGGTATTTCGGAGTTTTTCCTTTAGCTTTTTTAGTATTTATGGGAGTGCAAGGGGTACAACGCCTTTCTCCCACCCTAAAAATCGATGAAGTATGGTATAAATATAGTTTACTCCTGATACGGATTCTTGTCTTAGTCGGACTGTCAGGCTTGCTCTTTTTTATTGGAATCAACGAAATAATCGTATATTTGTGTCTCCTGTTTCTCAATCTCTTCCTGCTGATTGGCTCCTATGTCTTTGATTATGCCGATGGGAAAAAAGTCTTTGAACTCTGAGCTTATTTGGTGATGATCGTGATTTTGGGGCATTCCTTGATCACCGAGGGCGTGGCCACATTTCGGTCAGTTTTCTCTCTTTTCTCTTATTTTTGGCTTGGCTTTCTTGCTTTCCTTGTCTTCATCTTAGGACTCTTGTATGCTGTAGAAAAGAAATATAGTTATGAACTCTTCCTCGCTGGTGGGGTAGTCATTGTCACTTTGATTGTAAATGCTATCTCCTCATTAGCACTCTGATTTTTTATTTCTCTCCTTCTGCTCAGTGGATATTACCTGCTTACCTTGCGAGTAAAAAGACGAAAAGTCCCCAAAAAAGAGCATTCTCTGCTTTCCGTTCGCCGTATTTTAGCGGGAGAAAGAATCAACAAAAAACATAACTTTCCCAAACGAAAAATTAAACTTCACGACTGGATTTCCTCTTCTCCATGACGATTTCAATATGTATTAGAATTACCAAATTTACTCGTGCTTATCGCCGTTATTGCAAATTATCTCTATCTTCTGGTTTCCTCTACTCCAGAGGTGGGACTGCATTTGCGATACCGATTGAGTTTAGTAGTATTCTTATTCAATGTCTATGTTCTCAAAAAAATCCAATACGTTAGCAATATTTCCAGATTCGCTCTTGCTTTAGTAGTAAATTTCGCTCTGTATTCAGCATTGTTTATTACCTGATCAAATAATATCGCAGGGGTTTTGCCATTTCTGGTAATGTGGACGTTTATTTGCCAAGTGGCATTATTTTATATTGATCGTCTAAAATCCAGATTCCTCTTTTCTCGCAAGGATTATCTCTATTGGACGATTTCTACCTGTTTCGCTTCAATTGTGAATGTGGTTCTGCTTTTTCAGATCCATTTGCCTTTGCAGTTTCTCTGCTCCCTGGTGTTCTTCTACTGTGGGATAGAATTGATGATTCTCTATTATGTATTGCAGTTCCTCAATAGCGAGGAGAGAGAAAAAATTTAGCTTGACTTTGATATATATATCCGTATAATAAAGTAAATATAAAATTTTAAAAAAAATGAAAAAGCTGGTAGTATTGTTAAGTATTGGCTTACTGGTGTGCCAATTCTCTTCTTGTGGGAAAGAAGAGCCAAAAACCAGAAGTAATAAAATTACCGTGATTGAAGATGGTGTCTCTACAGTGGTTTGTAAAATAAAGGCAGACACTATCGTTATCGATGAGGTGAAGGTTGTTGTTTATCCTATAGAGGATGAACGGTGGTGTTATATTCGAGGCAAATATGCTGATGTTTCAGCAAGAGTCTTTGTCCGTTTAAGAACACAGCATCCTACTTGGGAAACGATTTCGGTTTCTCTCCTCTCGGGGTCAGAGACGACCAATTTTGCTCTCGGCATCTTCCAAGAAAAAAATCCAAAAAGCGTACCTGAATAAGGTACCTTTTTTCTATATTCCAAATACTTTCTCCAATCTAGGGAGAGGCTTTCGATTTCCATCCTTTAAGACTTTAAAAATTGGTAAACCTGCACGTTGGATAAAGACAGCATTTTTGATCTCTTGAAATCATTTTGGAGCCAATCGGACCGTGTGTTTTGTCTCCAGAAAGAGCATATTTTTCTCTCTCTTTATCCCCTTCATTCCCTGTTTTCTCAATCGCTCCTCAATTTTTTCTGGTTGCACGAGGGTAAAAGGATCTGGATATTCTTCTGTACTATTTGGATGCTTCATCAAAGTATTCCTACAAGCTATTGTGGTATCTGAAATTTCCCTAATTTTTCTGAATTTCGCGATAAAAAATCCTCCCGTATGATGAAGATGAGGTCGAAAACGTGCAACTTTATCAGCTATTTCGTCGATATCACTCCTCCCTCTTGATTTTTCATCTATCTCCACATTCATCAATTCCACCCCGTCTCCTACTTCCTCCAAAATACTTGCCACCACCCCTTCGTTTTCAATCACATTCGTGGTACACGTTGAATAGATCAATTCTCCTCAGATTTTTAAAGCCTCTAATCATGACAGGAGCAACTCCTTTTGCGTTTGTGCTAACTTTCTGATAGCTTTTTCGTTCCAACGATATACTTTAAAATCTGATTTATATTGCATTCCTTCTCCACTACAGGGAGCATCGATTAACACCTTATCACACTGTTCATACCATAACTTCCCCAACAATCTCCCATCATAGCCCGTGATGATAGCATTCCAAATCCCACATCTTTCCAGATTCGCTTCCAAAGCTTTCCTTCTCGATGGATTAAGTTCATTTGAGATCAAGGTTCCAGTATTATTCAGTTTATCCGCTAATTGAATACTTTTCCCGCCCGGAGCCGCACACATATCCAAGACCAGGTCTTCCGCTTGGATATCCAATATCTGAGCCGATAATCCAGCAGACATTTCCTGTACATAAAATTCTCCCTCCGCATGCAAAGGATGGCTTCCAAGACTTTGTTTATCCGATTTATCGACAAAGAGAACATCATCATACGTTTTCCCTTTTCGAGAAAATTTTGGTGGCGTGAGGATCCATCCATCATGTTTGAGCTGTTGACGGGTAGCTTCTTTCTTTGCACTCAGGATTTTAATACTTTTTCTCACAGGAGAGGTATAGTATTTCTCAAATTCCAAAAATTCTTCCAGCGGAAGCAATGTTTTTACCATATCAAGATAGCTAATCGGTTTCATGCTACCATGTATACGATTCCTCCCCAAAAAATAAATACTTTTCGCAGCTTTTTTTCTTGTTTTTCCCCTTGCATTCTGAAAGAAGAAATATATTCCGATTATATCTTATAATGTATTGACTTTCGTTTCTGTTTTAATATACTATATCTTATGAAAATTCCCTATTATTTCAAAAGCTTTCCTATAAATCATCTACATATCTCCCTTCGCATCTACTTAATGTAAAAATAACATTTTCTCTTGAAATTCCTTAGAAATTGTGTATACTACAATTACAAAACTTATTAGATTTTTATCTCTTTATCCTTTACTACCATGAATACTTCTCTGCAAGAGCACGGATTCCTTAGAGTGGGAACAGCTACCCCTCAACTCAAAGTAGCAGATGTGGAATTTAACGTCAATGAAATGATTACTCAGACTCTCAAAGCTCAGGAGCAAGGGGTGCAAATTCTGACGTTTCCAGAACTTTCTCTGACAGGATATACCTGTGGAGATCTTTTTGAACAGGAACTTCTGCTTAAAAAATCACAAGAGGGACTCAAAACTTTTCTCGAAGCGACCAAGGGAGAGATCATTACGATCATTGGAATGCCTCTTCAGTTGGATAATCAGCTTTTTAATGTAGGTGTGGTAAGTCAAAATGGGAAAGTACTGGGAGTGGTGCCAAAAACTCATTTGCCAGGATATGGAGAATTTTATGAAGAGAGACGATTTGCATCTGCAAATGATGCTTTATCTACGGAAGTGCAGCTAGGCGATGACACGGTTCCTTTTGGGACGAATGTGATCTTTTCTGATCCAAAAGATCCTAAACTTGCTTTTGGGGTAGAAATCTGTGAAGATGCTTGGGTGCCTAATGCTCCAAGTATTGATCATTCCTTAGCGGGGTCTCTGGTCACCTTCAATTTATCTGCTAGTAATGAGATCGTAGGAAAAGAAGAGTATAGAAAAAATCTGGTCAATATGCGTTCTGGGACTAATATCTCTGGGTATGTATATGCTTCCTCTGGAGTAGGGGAGTCTAGTACCGATTTAGTGTTTGGTGGATCTGCTTTGATCGCTGAAAATGGTTCTTTACTCGCAGAGGGGGAAAGATTCTCTTTGGAAAATCAGCTTTTGGTTTCTGATATCAATGTTCAAAAATTGATGCACGATAGGAGAAAGACTACCAGTTTTATGTCTGGAGCTCAAAAAAAGCTTACGACTCCTTTTAGAAAAATCCCTGTTAATTTGGAAAATACTAATACTGATTTGCAACGTTCTTATCCTCAAATGCCTTTTGTGCCTAGTGATGAGGCAGAGAGAGCTGGAGTTTGTGAAGAAATTCTCAATATTCAGGCTAGTGGACTAGCAAAAAGACTCCAGCATATCGGTACGAAAACTACGGTTATTGGAATTTCTGGAGGACTGGATTCTACCTTAGCTTTCTTGGTGATTATGAAAGCGTATGAAAAACTCTGAATCAGTCCAGAACATTGTATCGCTATCACGATGCCGGGATTTGGAACCACGGGAAGAACTAAAAATAATGCTTTGGATCTTGTGAAGGAGTATGGAGCAACCCTTAGAGAAATTTCTATTACAGATGCTTCTCTTCAGCATTTTAAAGACATTGGACATGATGCTGAAGTACATGATATTACTTATGAAAACACTCAGGCGAGGGAAAGAACTCAGATTTTGATGGATGTAGCAAATAAAGCATCAGGTTTGGTTATTGGTACAGGAGATTTGTCTGAATTAGCGTTGGGGCGATGTACCTACAATGGTGATCATATGAGTATGTATGCAGTGAATACTTCTATCCCAAAGACGTTGGTACGTTATCTGGTGGAGTATGTGGAAAAAGAGACGAAAAATGCTGACTTACAGCAGACGTTGCATGATATTTTAGATACACCTGTGAGTCCAGAATTACTCCCTCCTGACGCTCAGGGAAAAATTCAACAAAAAACTGAATCTACGATTGGTCCTTATCTCCTTCATGATTTCTTTTTGTATCACTTTATGAGGTATGGAGCTAGTCCCAAGAAAATCTTGGATTTGGCTACCGTGACGTTCAAAGATATGTATGAGCGTGAGGAAATAAAAAAACGATTGAAAACATTTCTTTCTCGTTTCTTTTCTCAGCAGTTTAAAAGGAGTTGTCTCCCTGACGGTCCAAAGGTAGGAAGTGTGAGTCTTTCTCCTAGAGGAGATTGGAGAATGCCTAGCGATGCACAGGCAAAATTACGATTACAAGAATTAGCATAGTCTGTTAATCAGATTTTTATCCCTTATCCTTTATTACCATGTTATGAGCTATTGTAGGAGATGTAATTGGTTCTGCTTATGAAGGAGCCAAAAAGTATCCAGAAGTGGTTTCTGCTGAGGCGGGATTTCCTCTCTTTTCTGAGAAGTCTAAGTTTACCGATGATTCCGTATTGACGATTGCTTTGGCAGATGCTTTGATGACTCCAGAGCAAAATATGGGGGAAAAATTTCGTGCATATACCTTGAAATATCCAGGTAGACGATATGGAAAAGGATTTATGAAATGGGTAGATCAGGATTTTTCTGATGATTTTGTAGGAAAGAGTTTTGCAAATGGTTCCGCGATGAGAGTGGCTCCGATTGGTTGGGCGGGAGCAGATTTATCTGAGGTACTTTCTTTGAGTGAAAAAAGTGCTAAAACCAGTCATGATCATCCCGATGGAATCAAAGGAGCTCAGGCAATAGCTACTGCAACGTATTTAGCTAAGATGGGTGCCACTAAAGAAGAAATCAGAGCATATGTGCAGGATACTTTTTCTTATTCGTTAGCTTTTGATCAAGATCAGCTGGAGAAGACCCATGATTTGTGATGTACGTGTGAATATTCTGTTCCTACGGCGTTGGGTTGTTTTTTATTGGGAAATGATTTTGAAGAGACGGTGAGAAAAGCGGTGATGTTAGGAGGAGATACGGATACGATTGCGGCGATGTCGGGGGCGGTAGCAGAAGCCTTTTATGGAGGATTGCCTAAAGATCTGGTAGAGCAGGCTAAGTTATATTTGCTTAAGGATCCGAAAGGGGAGGATTTGTTAGCGGTGGTGGAACAGTTTAGGGAGAAATATGTGAAGTAGGGGAAGGGTAAGAGGAAGGTCTCTCTTTGGAATGGGGGACTTTTTATTTTATGTGATGTTGTATTTGTTTGTCTGAATTTAATAAAGTGCCCAAAAAAATTACTAATACCTTATCATAAGCCATAAAACTTTTTTGTAAAATCTCTTGCAATTTGCTAGTAATTGTGTATACTACAATTAGTAAAGGATGAAGAAACAAAAACAAAATATCTTATTACAATAGCTGAGTTTATTTTTTTACCCTCTAGTTATTGTATACTATACAATTATTTATCTCTTATACTCTATTACCATGATCTACAACACACAACAAGCTACTTTCACAGACAACATTGAAAAGATCAGAGCAGAATTCTATGACTACTTAGACAACTTCAAAGTAGAATTAGGAAGCTTTGTAAAAGGGGAGAGAGGAGAAATTGATGGAGTATATGATCTTTTCAAAGAGGTTATGATGAAACAAGAACAGCTCATCACTAATGCGGGACGAATGACTATCAATACGGAAAAAGATCGAGCGAAAGAAGAAAATACGGTTGAGATGGATGCACTCAAAAATCTTTTATAAATAATCTCTTGAAAATTGGGAATAACTTGGTATAATCCATAGAGGTAGATTAGTACTTTTATTTATTATCCTGTTATCCATGGCACTAAATTTCAATAAGTCAGAGGTTATTGCTAGAATTGAAAAACAAAAAGCAGCATTAGAAACTCTTTGAATTCCTAATTCTTTTAAAGGGAAAATGAAAGAATTTGAAGCTGATCTTGATGAGTTAAGAAATTATGTGGGAAATAATGAAAAGGTGATTAAGGCTCTGGAGACAGCATGTTTGGATGCTATAGAGGCTATTGTGGATGCTATAAAAGAAGAATTTAACAGAAAATTGAAAGCAGTCTCTACTATGGGTGGATCTTCTTCATCTAAATCCTCTTCATCTAAATCCTCTTCTCGTAGTTCTGGATAATTGTCTAAGGAAAAGCCTGTAGGTAAATTTATTTTTTAATAGGGATTTTATGAAAATAGCTAAAACTATAGAAATGGCTTGTGGACAAGCTTATGTTCTTCAGTTAGATAAAGATAATCAGCTCATTGAGGTAGGGGACGTTTATCTCCCTAATGAAAATAAATTAGGAACTCGCCCTTATAAATATCAAGACTTTTGAGAAATCAGTGATAAAAATAAAAGAGTCATGACCATTTGTACCATGGTAGGTTGTTGTTTTAACTGTCAATTTTGTTCAGCA
Organism: Candidatus Peribacteria bacterium; assembly: GCA_031261265.1. Next base: position 7,357 of record JAISKI010000016.1, on the reverse strand, counting down.
AAAAGGACCTTTAAAAGACATCTTTCCAAAGAAGAACTCTTGGGACAAGTGGATTTTCTTATTCAACAAGGAAAGAAATATGGGAGATCAACTGATCCTATGGAGAGCCAAGAATTTCATGTGTTGTATACCAGAATGGGAGAGCCTTGTGCGAATATAGATAATGTGATAGCTTCTATCCAAGAATTGATCAAAAGATATCCTCATGTTAAGATAGGTATGAGTACCAATGGATACAAAGATGGAGTTTATCAGTTCTTTGATTATCCAGAAATTATTCCTCATATTATGATGCAATTTAGTGTTCATGCGACAGATGATGCTACGAGATCGAAAGTTTTGGGAATGGAAAATAATTATGCAGGATTTATGGATTTAGCAGAAACCAGTACGTATATCAAAGAATTCAGAAAAATAAACCCGAGAATGGTCTCTCTGAATTTTATTCTCTTAGAAGGGATAAAATATGATTTCTGAGCATTGAAAAAGATTTTTGATCCAAAAGATATATATATCAGATTATCTCCCTTAAATATTACAGAAAATTCTGATAGGGTAGGAATGAATGGACTGATCAAAGAATCAGATGTAATAGATAAAAAGCCTGTATCTAGTCAAGAATTGATCGATATTATCGCAGATATTGAAAGGTCATGATTTACCTATGCTTATGCTCCTGCCATCGATGAGGAAATAAAATATAACGCTGCCTGTGGACAAGCTCTAGAAACTTTAAAAAAGGAAAAAAGAGAAAATTCTTTTTATCAAAAATCATAAATCGTTTTATGTGACAATGTAGAAAACTCAACGATATTACTACTTTTCTAGAAACTAAGAAAGTCTCTGATTTGGAACTTCAGAGGCTGGATGCTGATTTACATACGTTATATGAAAGGCTGATCAATAGAGAGTATCTAGAAACGGATTTCTCACAGAAAAATAAATATAATATTCCAGAGAGAACCCAAGAATTTTTTAAGTACTTGAGTGATTATTGTAAAAATGCAAGAACTTGGGAAGCTATTTTACAAAAATTTGAAATGGCTAAAATTTCTCGTATTGCGAATCTTTGCCCTGGACGAGCTCCAAAAATAGAATTGGCATTATATTACTTAGGATATCAAGGTGTGATCGAAATTATCGATAAAGACACGAAAGCCATGGATCAAATTCAGAATTTTATGCATTTATTTAAGTATGAATATAAGATCCAAAAGAGAGTGACAGATATTTTTGCAGCTAAAAAAAGTACTCCTTATGAGCTTATTATTGCTAATCATATTATAGATGATACCTTTTTATTCTTTTATGCGAAAAGAAAAAAAATTGGAATAGAAGACATCTACACCAATGAAAGTAAATTGGTACAACTCTGGGAAACTGTTTTAAAAGAAGACACCACGGCTATTCAAGAAGCTTTCCTTGAAGAATTAAGTAATTTTCTTATTTGTATCTCCGAAAAAGGAACTATCGTAATTTTCTCGCAATACCAAAGTTATATTGAATGATTACTTCATTTAGATTCTGCCGTTAAATTGAATATTGATCTTATGTGGAGATTAAGAGAAATTCTTATGAAAAAAGGATTTGAAGAGAATAGATCTTTGGTAGTGAAAAGTTTCTGAAAATTTAAGGGATATTTTAAGCCCCAAGAATTTTTCTTATTACAAAAGAATCATGGATAAAACACTGGATCTCTTATTATTACATGTATCTAGAGAGGCTCCTACTCCTCCTTTTATTTATGTGCTTTCTATGGGGCTTTTTTCTCTAGCTGAGTATGTACAGAGACATGGAAAACGTGTGCAAATTGTAAATTATTGATTAGAAAAATATCTAGATGAAAACTTTTCTTTGATAGCATATCTTAAACAATTTCAAGTACCTTTATTGGGAATAAGTTTACATCGACACCAGCAAGCCTTTGATACAATCAAAACAATACAAGAAGTTAAAAAAGCATTACCTGATCTCAAGATTGTGCTTGGAGGGAAGACTGCGACTTTTTTTGCTCAAGAAATTTTAGAGGAATATCCGGAAATAGATTTTGTGATAACAGGGGATGGAGAATTTCCTCTACTTCAACTTAGCAATTACCTTTCTAATGAAATCGAGGATATTTCTATTATTCCTAACTTGGTTTATAGAGACGAAAGGAATGCTATTATCAAAAACTTTGCTCATTTTGAAATAACTCCTGAAAATTATCAAGAATTTTCTTTTTCTGATATCAGTTTAGTGAAAAATTCTGAGAAATATCTCAAGATTAGGCAGGATAGCTTGTCAGAAAAGAGAGAAAATGTTTATTTTAGTTGTGGAAGAGGTTGTAGTGGTAATTGTGTGTTTTGTGCAGGATCTAGAGTATCTGAGCAAAAGTATGCTATCAGGACTGCTCCTTTTTTTTATGATATTCCGTATGTGATTAATGAACTAAAAAAGCTGATAGAAAGTTGAATAACTTCTTGGAATTCTTGTTTTGATCCTTATCCCAATAGTGCATATTATCTAGCGTTATTTAAAGAAATTAGAAGACAACATATCAGCATTAATCATATTTTTGATTGTTTTTGACTGCCTTCTGAGGAATTTATTGATGAATTTTCTCAAACGTTTGGAGAGCATTCTGCGTTGAATATTTCCCCTGAGACCTGATCAGAGATGCTAAGGAAAAGAATAAAAAGTTTTTTCTATGATAATGCTTCCTTGTATGAAAGACTAGAATATCTCCATAAAAAAGGAATTCATTGTTCTGTCTATTTCTCTACTTGATTCCCTTTTGAAACGTATGAGGACCTTTTGTTGACTTTGGAGATGATTGTATATATCCAGCATCACTATCCTGATGTGGAGATATTCGCTAATGTTATTGATTTGGAACCTGGGTCTACACTTTTTATGTATCAAAAACAATTCTGAATCCAGAGTAATATGATCAATTTTAAAGAAATTGTGGAAAGACAAAAAGAAAAACTTCCTATTAATTTTTCTACTGAACATTTTACTGCTCAGGAGATAGTTGCAAATTGAGAACTTTTACAAAAAGTGATTGCTTGTGGGTAAATAATTTTTAGTTAGGTGTTTACATACTGTGCAGAGAGAACAAGATGCTGAACTTTCTACAATGCTCTCTTTTGCCATTTTAGGATTGTTTTTGGTACAATAGGTAAACAATCAAGATACTCCTCATGTTTTTAGTATTTTAAGTGTGGTGTCTTGATTAGCATGTTTAATAATTTGTTCAAGAGAGTCTGTGGAAATGTTTCCTAATTTGCAAACATGTTCAAATCCTACGCAAGCATATACTTCTCCTGTGGATCTTATCAGCATTTTGGGGAAAGGAGTATCTCGCTCATAACGGTCTCAAAAACAATCCCAGTCTCTGTATCTCTCAATTACTTCTTTGATTGGAGTCTTTTTCTTTTTTGAGGTGAGCGTATCGGTATGATATAACAATAAAGACTGGATAGCTACAAAATTGTAGTCAAACTTTTCTCCGTAGAGTTCTTCATATCTTTTTTCTAATTCCGCAAGGTAGTAGGACTCTTTCTCTTTGGTAGCTACGGTTAAATTAAGCCTACCTATGACTTCTTGATGAGGTCGGACTTTTTTCATTGCATAGCAAAAATGACAAATATTGTCTAATTTTACTCCGTGCATTGTTTGCATACCAAAGGAGCATGCAATAGTGGGCTTAAGGTATTTGTTTTTCGTTCATAGTCCTATATTTTTAAGTTGACGTAGTAGTGATAGGGTTTCTGCCTTTGAGCTAAAAAAAGATCCATTAGTCTGTATTTTGAAAAGATCGTATTCTTTTAATTCTTTAATCAAAAAAAGTAATTCATCGAATTTTAAGAAAGGCTCTCCTCCTGTGATAGAATAAGCATATATTCCAGCTTTTTGATTTTTTATCCTCTGGATAAGGTCTTTTATGGGGAGATCATGAGGCTTTTTTACATCTGATAAAATCCCACATTCAGAGCATTTGAGATTGCATTTGGTAGTGATCTCAATTTCTACTGCTAAAGGTTTGTAAAAATAAGATTTGGGATATTTTGCAGAAAATGTTGCATTAGTTTTTTGAATGTCTGGGTATTCGGGAGTTTTGTTTTCTTTAGTTTCAGGGTAGATGAGATCAATTAATGCTCCAGCCACATTTTTGGCTCTTCCCGTTTCTTCATGAGTATGTAAGGAGAGCCCTGGCATGGTGTTTAATTCACAGATGATATAGCTCTTTTTTGTCTGCTTTTTGCTAATATCTTTGGTCATGAAATCGATTCCTACATAGGGGAGTGCTAATTTTTGCAGGATTTCTCTGGCTATAGCGATCACGGAAGAGTGTACTTTATCGGTGACATCATAACAGTTTCCCCCTCCTGAAACGTTAGAATTTGGTCTGATATAGACTTTTTTCCCTTTCTTAGGAATATCCTGAAAGGTGATTCACGTATCTCTCATGAATTTTTCAGCAATATCATCAATCCATATTTCGCATAAACAAGAATTTCTGGGATGCATTCTTCTATAATTTTCCTGGTCAATGAGCTCTCTGATGGTATGAATTCCGTCTCCAATAATATTTGCTGGTTCTCTTTCCACTACTGCTATAAAATCATTCTTTGTAATAAATATTCTAAATTCTTTCCCTTCAAATTGCTTTTCTACTAAAAGATCTCCATCTACATAGTTTCAAAGTACTCAAGTAATACTATCTCGTGCGTTGGCTATTTCATCAAACGTATTGAGATTCATGTGTACGGATTCTCCGTGAGATCAGAGTGTGGGTTTTACTACAACTGGATAGCCAATGTTTCTGCTATAGAGTAATGCTTTTCCTAATTCAAACTTTTTGAAAGATTTTCCTAAGGTAGTAGAAATGCCAATTCTCTGCAATAAGAGTTTAGAGAAGTATTTATCATCTATTATGTATTTCAAAGGGTAGGGCATACAAGAGAGTGTTGTTTCGGTAATGATCTCGTCATGTCCTTGGTAAGAAGCCAGTAAAATATCTGGATCTCCCATATATTGGACCTCTATGTCTCTCTCAAAACATTCCTTCACTAGGAGTCCTGTATTAAAATGTACTTTAGAAAAATCGAAAGAATTCATGGAAGATTGTACAACATAAATATACTTTATATGTAGCTTTTTATGGATGATAATCAAGTCTTCATAATTTTTTTTAACTCTACATAAAATTCCCTTGACTTTATTATTTACATAAGTATAATCTTTTTGTTGAAAACAAAAATTAAAAATGCATTAAAATTTAAAAACATGGAAACAAAACGTTTATTACAGGTGTGTGATGTTATTTCCCTTGATAAAGGACAAGAAGTATCTTTGGAAAGCTCTCCTAGAGGAAGATTTTCTTTCCCGTCGGAATTCATTATTGGAGAAATGTATCAAGAAAGTCTGAAGGAGGATATGAAGATTATTGAGGGGAAAATTCGTGAAATATTCGCGGAAGTGTGGAAGGAACCCTTCTATTGGAATAAACATAGTTATTCTTTGGATGAGGACTCTCTTCAAAGATTTTTATCTGAGAATACCCCTAAGGAAAAAGTGAAAACTTTTTCTATCCCTGCAGGAAAATTTGTGGTAATAGAGGCGGGTCATCAGGTTGTTTGTGAGGGGGTTGGTGGTTATAAGGTAAAACTTCGTCGTTTGAAAAATGATGGAAACTATGACCCTAGTGCTGAGATTATTTCCTTCTTTCAACAGGGTGCGGTCACTCCCCATCTTGGGGAGAATATCCTCGTGATCGAAACTATGAAGCCAGGATTTGTATAAACTGGCTTGTGTTATTTGGAGATTCTCCGGATGCTAGTCCTGTGTGAAAACACGGGGCTTTTTTCAATCGCTATTGTATTTGATCAGCTTTTTTTTATCTTTGGAGAAGATACTTTATACCTTTACTATTCTCTTTTGCTTTACCAATTTAAGCGTTCTTCTTCAGATTTTATTGTGGATGAACTCCTGTCTGCTCAGCCGAGTGGTAGTGGGGAGGTTTTTTATGTATATTTTCAAAAAGAAAATCTGACTACGATGGAAGTCCTCGAGCATCTTCAACGTCAGCTTTCTCTTTCTCGTGAGGATTTTGGAATTGCAGGATTGAAGGATAAAGTGGGGATTACAAGACAATGGATTACCGTTTTTCATAGTGCTTTGGAACGTGCATGAGGAAGGGACAAATTTTTGTCTGCTTTGGGAGAGATTGTGAAGGTCTTGGAGACTACGCGAGGAGAGAGCCCTTTGAGGATTGGGGGAAATGTGGGGAATAGGTTTGAAGTGAGATTGAGAGCAAAACCCCATCCGGCACTTCGTGCCACCTTCCCCTCAAAAGGGGAAGAACAATCTTTGTTGGACGAGATGTGGAAAGAGAAAAAGAAGCTGATTGAAGAAAATATCGAGAAAGTGAAGAAAAAGGGATTCCCAAATTGTTTTGGATATCAGAGGTTTGGAAAGGGGTATAAAAATTTTTGGGAAGCAAAGGAGGTGATTAACTCGTCATCTGGATTGCCACGCTCTACTTCGTTTCGCTCGCAATGACAGGAAACCTATCATCTGAGGTTTATGTTGCAGGCGTATCCGAGTATGTATTTCAATGAGTATGTGATGGGACGTTGGGAAAAGGGACAGCAACAGTTGCAGGGGGATATTATGATAGATCGTTATTATGCAAGTGGGGCGAGGGTTGGAATGTATCAGGATCAGGAAGTCAGACTTTTTGATTATAAAAAATTGAAAGAGAAGTACGTAGGAGAGGGATTTTTTGATCCTCCGTTATTGATCAATCATGGAAAAGGTAAAACGTTTCCTTATTCTTTTTCTGCTGAAGAAACGACTTGGGTTTCTACCTGACCGATGTTAGGTTGGAATCTTCTCTTGGCTCCGAGCGGAAGCAAGGCGAGAGTACGTGATGATCAACTTTTGCAACTGGCAGAATTTGATGAGCATGCTTTAGAAGTCTGCAAAATGTATCAATTGTGGGGGATTCGTCGTCCATTGTGGGTGTTCCTTCATGATTTGGAGTGGAGTTGGGAAGGGAATGATTTGTTGCTTCGTTTTTCGTTGCCGACAGGGAGCTATGCAACGGTGCTTCTGGCTTTTATTTTGGAAGGAGTGGATCAGTTGACCTTGAAGGAGAATAAACTAGAGATTCCGAGGATAGAAAAAAACAGGCAACTATAAGCTACCTGTTTCTTTTAGAATTTCCACTTTAAACGATTATACATCATTTTCGGCATAATGTTACTTTTGTGTGGTTATTTTCATAAAAATTGGTCAAGAACTTTAAGTTTTCTCTTCTTTTTTAATCATCTATGTAAATTAGCTTTCTGTTTCACATGAGAAAATG
>JAISKI010000010.1 GCA_031261265.1 Candidatus Peribacteria bacterium | reverse complement strand
TTCCATGTGTTTGCTTGATAACTACACAATAAGGATTATCACCTTTTTTTGAAGAGAAAAATATTAGTAGATAAAAAAAGAAACAGCCCCATAAGTTTAGGGCTGTTTTATTAATTTATATTTTTTTATTTAGAACTCAATACATACAAATTGACATGCTACTGAATCATTCCCTCTTGAGACAATTGCTCTTAATCAATAACTTCCTAGATAATTAGCAGTAGTAGTATATAATGGTCATGCCCGGCAAGACCATGGATCATCAGCAGCGTCATCTGTATCAGTTGCCGCTATCCTATGCCTCATAACACCAGAATAATATTGTAATATTATAGCATTCTTATTAGAAGGTTTTATAACACCATTCTCCGTCCCATTATTCCATCCATACGTCACTCCTCCGTCACCATATCCACCTCAATGGAGAATTCATGATACAAAACAGATATCGTAATTACTAGGAACAGTATAGTCTGAAGTTCCTGCATTCTGTTGAACTACAGTAAAAGTTTGTATTTGAACTGGTTTATGGTTATCCACGTATTCTTTAGTAGCGACATGATTGTTAGCTGTTGGGTTGCTAGCAATAATATTCCCGTTTACTTGTAGTTTTGCAGTTGGGTTATTGATACCAATTCCTACATTCCCGCTGTTATAGAAAATATTTGTTCCATTGGTATTCCAGATACTAGATCCTGTATTAGTGGTATTTGTAGTGTTATTGGTACTTCCACTGATTTGGATTATTTTTTGATTGATTTCTGTCAAGCTGTTTTGTATATTATCGTCCATTCCTGCGACATAGTCCACCAATGCATCCCAGTTTTGTGCTGTGAGTTTTTGGTCATTCGCTCCAGATTTGAGTGATGAGAGCGAGGAAGGATTACTGTTTCGTGCGATGATAGCTACTCCTCCGATGATTACTAAAGAAAGAAATACCACTGCACTCACCGCTGGTCTTAAGATCCGATTTTTTAAATTGTTTACTTGTTTTTTCATTTTTGTAAGAGGGAAAAAATAAAAATCCGTGTAATATTTCTTTTACCATAAGAATTTATTCTGCTATATCAAGAGGTTTTTGCTCTTCTTTTTCTGTCTGATTTTGTAGATAGATCCAAGCATCTTCTACTGCTTGCATAATGGATCTTTTCGCTTCTCGGTCGAAGAGTTTTTTGGCTTTCAGAGGATTCGCGAGGGAAACAGGTGCGTCTCCATCTCTCCTTTCCACTACTATATACGGAATTTCTTTTTCGACTACGGTGCTGACGATTCCCATCATTTCTTTGACGGATTTCCCGTATCCTGTACCAATATTTGCTACTTCAAAGATAGGCTCGATGGCATGAATTTCACTGGTTTCTTCGAGTATGGCTCTATCGTGAAGATATTTTGCTGCTACGAAGTGAGCTTCTGCTACATCCATTACGTGAATGTAATCTCTGATACAAGTCCCATCCTCTGTTTCGTAGTTATCTCCGAAGATATTCAGCTTTTCTATTTCTCCTTTTGCTACTTTCAAGAGAAAGGGAAGGAGATTAGTCGGGATCCCTTTTGGGTTTTCCCCGATGAGGTGGGAGGAATGAGCTCCGATAGGATTGAAATATCTGAGAGCGATCGCATTAAATCCTTTGTGCTGTGTCATGTCACGGAGGAGATATTCAATGATAAGTTTTGTAGTTCCGTAAGGATTGATCGTTTTAAGACGATCGTTTTCGCTGAAAGGCGGGAGGAGATTCTCTGCATCATAGACGGTTGCACTGGAGGAAAAGATAATATCTTTCACTTCAAATTTTTCCATCGCTTTTAAAAGGTTGATGGTACCATCAATATTATTCTCATAATAGAGAAACGGATCGTGGCAACTTTCTCCTACGGCTTTTTTAGCGGCAAAATGGATGACAAGTCAGATTTCTGGTGCATGTTTTTCTATGATTTTCTCGATTTCCTCATAATTTCTCAGGTCTGCTTCGTAAAATTTAATCTTCGTAGGGCAGAGTTTTTTGAGGTTATCCAAGGTGGATTCGTGAGCGTTGGAAAGATTATCTATTAAGATTAGTTCGAATCCCTGTTCAGCAAAAACGGTAGCCGTATGGCTTCCAATATATCCCAGTCCTCCTGTGATCAGAATTTTTTTTGTGATAGGCATTATCAAACTTACAGATAAAACCTTAAAGCAGTGTACTAAGGTCGAAATAGTATAGGTATTTGTAGAGGAAAATCAAATCTAATCTGTAAGTGGTAAAATCCTCTTATCCCAACTGTTTTTTCAGTTCCTCTTGTGCAGTTTGAGGATTCACTTTCCCTCAGGTTTTTTTCATCACCTGTCCTACGAAGAAGCCTATCGTGGTTTCTTTCCCTCCTTTGTATTGTTCTACTATTGTAGGGTTCGCATCAAGCACTTCTTTCACGATGGTAGCAAGTGCATTGTCGTCTACCGCTTGCGTGTCAAAGCCTTTTTCTTTCACGATTTCCTCTACACTTTTCCCCGTTTGAAGCAATTCTTCAAAAACAATTTTCAACTGATTATCGAGGAGATTCTTTTCTTTTTCTCTCTGTAAAAAGTCTTCAAAACGCTGAGGAAAATCCGCTGGGAAGTCTGCTAATGCAGTTTGTTTCCCTCCTACAAGTCGTTTTGCAACCGTCTTCGCCTCAAAGCCTTTCTCCACTTCCGCGAAAAAGAAGTCGAAGAGCGGTTTATCCAGAAGGAGGGCATTGATGAATTCTTTATTGAAGCCGAACTGGTCTTTGCAGATTTTGATGTAGGTGTAGGGGAGAAATATCTGGGATTGTTTAGCAACCCCCTCTTCCGTCGTCCTACTCTTGGCTCGTCCTCCTCCCTCTCCCCCTGACAGGGGAGTAAACTGTGTTTCTCAGTCTGCTTTCTTAATATAGTTTTCCTCCCTGTCAGGGGAGGTGCCCGATAGGGCGGAGGGGTTGTTTAAGCGTAATACAGGCATATCAGGTTCGGGGAAATAGCGGTAATCCTCAACATCTTCTTTGCTTCTCATTGAGAAGGAATATCCTTTGGTATCTTCCCATCTTCTGCTTTCCTGAGGTCGTGTATTTCAGCTTTCTAGAATTGCTTTCTGTCTTTCATATTCTGATTCTACGGCTCTTTTCATCGCTCCAAAGGAGTTGATATTTTTCATTTCCACTTTTTTATTCAAAGGCTGGTCAGCTTTTTCTCTAATGGAAATATTCACATCTACTCTCATCTGACCTTTCTCCAAGTCAGCATCTCCTAGCCCATTTCGTCTTGCAATTCTCTGAATTGTTTTCGCGTATTCTACGACTTCCTCAGCGGAAGTGAAATCGGGGTCGGTGACGATTTCCAAGAGGGGAGTTCCCGCACGGTTGAAATCAAGCAGACTTTTCCCTTCCTTCCCTGTTCCTTCGTGAATCATCTTCGCCGTGTCGCATTCCAAGTGGGCTTCGTGGATATGTACGGTCTTTTCCTCTTCGTAATTATTGATAAAATACTTCACCTCGCCGTCCTTGATAATTGGGTGGTAAAACTGCGTAATCTGAAATCCCATCGGCAAATCAGGATAGAAATAATTTTTCCTATCAAAAGAGATAACAGGCTGAATGTCGGCATTGAGAGCCTTCCCAAAGAGGATTGCCTTGTCTACGACTTCCTGGCTCAGCAGGGGTAAAGCTCAGGGTTGTCCGGTGCAGACGGGGCAGATGTTGGTGTTGGGTTGGATGTTGAAGTCCTGCTCGTTTTTACAGCGACAGAAGATTTTGGTCTGGCTGTTGAGTTTAAGGTGGATTTCTAGTCCGATGGTGATAAGGTAGTCGGTCATTTGTTGAAGAATTGGAAGTATAAAAGGCTTGATATTTAGAGGTCTATTTCACAAGTTTCCAGAGTAAATGTTGTTTGTCGGGGTTCCAGTGGTTCCTTAAATTGTTGAATATTATCAACTTTTTTTATAATAATTTTATCATTTTTTATTCCTGCAAACTGTCGACCTCCTGCTTCATAGAGTTTATCATTAATAACAAAATATAAAGGTTCTTCAAAATCTCAATGAGAATTTCTATATCCTGCAACAAAGTAATTTTCTCAATCACTTCGCCCATATCCTGCTGTCATAAATCAACAATCTTCATCATCTTCATTACAATAAATATTATCTGAAAAATTGGTGCTTATTTGATTGAGAAAACTATTTCATACAACTTTCTGTATTGCCTCTAAAAAACCTTTATGAAAGTTTTCATCATCTCTGTTATACCATCTATTCCAACTACTAGGGTCATCCTTCATTTTAAGGTAATATCTGACAGAGTCATCTTCTTGATAATCTCTACATACTATATTTTCATCAGGAGAATTAGCTACTTCTTCCCTTTCAACAAAAGTACCGTTATAAATAAAAAGCTGTGGAAAAACTCCTCCTACTCCATTCACCTGTGATGTTTTTTGTTTAACATTACAATTTCTTATTACCTCATCTATTTTTATTACTTCTGCATCTTGTAAATTAGATATACAAGTTCAAAAGTTTGTTGTAATGGTTTGAAGGGTCTCAGTATCCTTTGTTCATTCCTTAATTATTCCTGTTATTGCTTCCATTTCATTCACTGGCTGAGGAACTTTCTCTTTTGGGAAAGAACACTTCGTTCGTATCAGAAAAGCTATTGCTCCAAGCACAATGATAACTCAAATGATAATCAGAATTTTTTTCTTCATTGATTGAGGTGATAAAAGGTAAAAAAGTGTTGCATTTTTATTTTTTTTGAGTATACTAGTACCATGGAATGGGGAGTCTCCCGTTCGGAAGAGGGTTCCACTGGAACTCTTTTTTTTTATGGAATGATTTTTAATCAAGCTTGCTTCTGTGTTTTCGGGTTGATATAGATTTTTGGTTCAATAATTTTGAATGCAGGATTGTCTTTATCTGGATTCCTGATGAATGAAATCAAAGGATAAGCACATAAATCGGCAATTTGAATCCCTATGTCATTATGCAATTTACTTTGAAAAGAAAACTTCTCAATTTTCTCCTTGAACCTTTGGGAATTCACAAAATAGGTACCTTGGTCCAAAACCGTATTGTAATGAGTAAGTAATGCCATATCTTCCTTTTTCCCTCTTTTTTCTACGCAAATTTCTACATTAATTGCTCTCTTCTCATCTAAACAAAAGATCATTCTTTCCAGCATATAGGACAAAGAAATATGATAAGGATTTACTGCTGATTTTCAATATTGTCTGATATATTCGATTTTTTTTACTGCATTAGAGATAATCGTAAAATCTGTTTCTATGATGATTTGGTCTAATTGCTGATAAAATTGCTGTTTAATAGCTAAATCAAAGAGTTTCTGAAAGTATCATTCACATTTTCTAATATCTCTACTATGTAAAATGACCTTTTCTGACCCAAAAATACTTTGTTTCAAAGTAATAATTTTTTGTTCTAGCTTTCTGTATTCTTCTTCGGCAATTAAAATCCCACAAAGTAGAAAATAGGGAAAATCTTCATTCACATTTTGTAAAGAATGATCTCCTGATTCGTCTATGAAGAAATAATATTTCATTATAATTCTCAAATGATAAAGAGATATTTATTTGGTCTGGCTGTTGAGTTTGAGGTGAATTTCAAGTCCGATAGTGATAAGGTAGTCGGTCATTTGTTGAAAGTTAAAAGGTTAAAGTCAGAGGTGGATAGTTTTTGAAACAGCGGACAGATAATCCAGAACCACGATTTTTACCATCTGTCGCATCTATGGCATTTTGATGAAATCTGAGTATATACGCATAATTCCTTACTTCTTCTTCGGGTAAAGATGAAGACGACCGATATCGTCCGTCTGCCTCTTGGTCTCGAAAGGAACCCGTTCCATCATAACTATACTGTCCTGCCATAGGAATTTTGAGCCTCTCTTGAAAAGCTTTCAAGTCCTCCTTAGTCCACGCCATAGAAAAATTCACCTCGCCATATCACTTTCGCGATGTATAAGAAGGATTCTCTCGGCGAAGCCCTGCTACCATAATTTGTCGTTCATCAACACTTGGTAAGTGATAGCCACTTGCACAGGCTCGTAAGGCATCTTCTCGCTTGAAATATTCTCCATACGCTTCTTCTCCTGTACCTACTATGGAGCTTCCTACATTACATGCAGAAATTGTCATAGGTCAGATAGTAATATCCAGAGTATCACATTCAGGATAGGTAGATGTTGTTTCTTTCTGTTTATTTGTGGTCTGTTGAACTCCTTCCCCCGTGAAAGGACATTTCGTCCATATCAGAAAAGCTATTGCTCCAAGCACGATGATAACTCAAATAGTAATCAGAATTTTTTTCTTCATCGATTGAGGTGATAAAGGAAGGGTAAAAAAGTGTTGCATTTTTATTTTTTTTGAGTATAATGAAATTATCATCATAGACAGGAAGGTCAAAGGTTTCGACCGAACACCGCGTCCTGTTTTTTATTTATCTAATTTTATTTTATCAATAATTGTTTTTGTAATCACAATTATATGTTTATAGAATTTCCTTAACAAGCTAGAAAATTTATTATTTGGTGTTAATACTTTCAATAATTTATCATTCTCAATTAAAAATTCAATCAAACAACAAAAATCTCAGTCTCAGCTGATAATAATCGCTTTATCATAATTGTTAAATTCTCTAGCCGCTGCTCGTAATACTAATTCAGCATCAACATTCCCTTTCACAACTTCTACTCCATCCCTTTTATAAGCAATAGTTGGTTTAAATATAAGAATAAAACCAGCTTTCTGAAGTTTTGTATAAAGTTTCTGATTCCCCTCTACAAAACCAAGAAATAGAAAAGCAGTATCTACAAAATATTTATTTTTTAGATATAATCTTAATTTACGATAATCGATTTCAAAACCTTGGGATTTTATTCATAAATTCAAGTTTTGTCAGTCAATAAAGGAGAAATTCTTCATAAATTGGATTGAGAGGGTTAAAAACTGACTACAAGATAGCGTTTTGCCCTGTGAATGCAACGGGAAAGCAAAATCTCTTCTATTTCTATTGAAAGTATTATTGAATGTATTTTATGCTACTGTTATACACATATTGTCTTGACTTTTACTTGCTGATTAATATAACCTTATTCAGATTTTTATCTTTATTTTCTCTTATTCAATGGAAAATAATAATCTTTCCAGTACTACCTATGATTTTTTGGATCCTGGTGTGAAATATCGTGTCACAGAACTTTTGGATGCCCTTACACAAAAGAAAGGTAAGTTCATAAAATGAAGCGATAAGGAGGAAGTGATAGACTATGTATTAGATTTTTATAACGCTCTGGTTGCTATTCCACAACTTACGTTGGCAGATTTACGAAAGGGTAGTGAAAAACTAGAATATACCATTAATTCATTATCAGATGGACCTCATCTTTTTATCAATACGGTTGGGAATTTGGTTTGTGGTAAAATATCTCGTAGAACTATCACTAAGGAGGCACTTTTTCGTGTATTGAAGATGGTAAGTCCTACTCCTTTACCTGCAACGTTTTTGGAGGTCTATTCGGATTCTGGTAATTTAGAAGATTGATACAGGATTCTTCCGTGGGAAAAGGGAAATCTGGAAAAAATAGTTAAGGAGGCGAGAGAGAAGGAACAAAAAGCTCTTTATGAGGAGCGTAAAAAACTGTTAGACCCTCTTATTCTGAAGTATGGAGAAAGTGCTCCTTTGAAAACCTTATTAGAAACCTTTTCTTTTGATGAGCTTTTGGATCAAGGAATTTTGAAAGCATGTGAAGATGCTGTGGAGATTCCTCCAGAGAGGGTTGCTGTTTCTGTAGTAGACAAGGTCTTGAAGGTTTCTTCTTTTGAAGTGATGCAAAAAAGGGGGAATGATAGAATTTATCTCTTGGATCTTTCAAAATTAGTTAGTACGGTTGAGAATAAAAGATAGTAGTTTTTTTGTATTGTATTTTTGTGGATAATGTGTAGTATGTATACCTAAATATATACATAAACTCTAAAATTACAAAAATATGGAAACAAAAAGTGAAAAGACTGAATTAGAACTTTTGTTGGAACTACAAAAGAAATGGAAAAAAAGAGAAGTTTGGAAAGTTGCGAGGTCTTGGGGGTGGATAATCCTTTTTACGCTCGCGTTGATAGGTATTCTAAAATTTTATTTTTCTTTGGGGTTTAATGAGATATCGATATCGGTATTTATCCTTCTAGGACTCCTTATTTTTACTCCCCTTAGTAAAATTTTCCCAACAGATCGTAAGATGCCTCCGAGGTTGCGAGATTTAGCTTTTGAGCGACTTGAACATTTGTCTATTGTGGATGCAAAATGGGTTGGGAAAGAAGATGAACTTACAGAGAGAAAAAGGCAACTACGGGAGATTATTTTCAAACCTTCTCGCATTACCAAGAGTATGGTGGAAGAATATTCCAGACTCTTATAATTGGTATTTTTACAGTCCAATTGCCTCTATTCAGGTGGTTGGACTTTTATATATTTTAATTAAGTAAAAAACTGATAGACATATACGTTATCAGTTTTTTGATTTTTACTCCACTTGAGTGGGGGCTTCTTCTTTTGAAGCCTCTTCTTTAGGAATCTCGTCCTTGACGGTCTCCTTTTCTTCTTCCTTGGGGGCGGTGGGAGCCTCTTTTTTCGGCTCTTCTTTTTTTGGGGTTTCTTTCGGAGTGTCCGAAAGTTTCTCAATTGCCCACCCTTTGGCATTTTTTATCATTGGAGGGAGTGTGAGCCCCCCTGCAATATAAATACCAAGAACTAGGATTACCCAGCCCCAAAATTTTGCTCCGCTTTTTTTTCCGTAACTTGCCATAATTTTTTTTTATTAAAGATTATATTTGTATCGCTATATTACATATATGCTATTAAAAGTCAATAGAATCTGTAAAATATCTTTTATGAAATCTAATTTGCATTTTTAGTCAGCTTTTTTATACTTTCCTCTAGTTTATCTCATTAAGAAAAAAATCTGTATGTATAATCCCTACGACTTCTATTTCAAAAAAGCGAAAAAAGAAGGATATAAAGCCCGTAGTGCTTTTAAACTGGAAGAAATTCAGGATAAATTTCATTTGATTACCAAAGACACAAAAACGGTGCTAGATATCGGTTGTGCTCCAGGGAGTCGGATGCAATACACGGTTGCACAGCTTCAAAAAATGCATGTGAAGAATTATCAGGTAATTGGATTTGATTTGAAAAAAGTAGAAATCACTCTTCCTGGGATGTTCACCTATGCTCAAGATGTGACGGAGCAAGACAAAGTTAATGCAATTCTGCTTTCTCATCAGGTAGAAGAAGCACAGGTGGATTTTATCCAGTCGGATATGGCTCCAAATACGATCGGCGATAAGGAAATTGATGCGGTGAGGTCTATTGCACTTTTGGAAGAAACGATGTGGATGTACGAAAAATATCTCAAACCAGCAGGAAAATTCTGTACAAAAATCTTTATGGGACCGTGATTTGATGAATATATTGCTCAGATGAAAAAACTTTTTGGAGGGAAAAATATCAAGGTTTTCAAACCAGCAAGTTGTAGAAAAGAGAGCAAGGAGACGTATGTGATTAAAGTGTAGAATCCCTGGGTTGATTTTCACTTTCTCTTTCCTATACCTTCACTATGTACCTCACCACAAAATCCTTCTACCAGACCTATCTCTCCTCCCTCCCTGCCACACAGCTTTTTCCCATTATCAAAATCCTAGACCAACTCCTTCAACTCTACGGACCTTACCAACTCCAAACTCCCGCTTTTCAAAAGTGCATTCACAAGATTTCTCCTATCACTTCCACCCTCCTTTCTCTCCTCATTCAGCATAAAAAGCTGACGAAAAAGTCCGTAAAATCCCTTTTGAACCTCGTTGCTTCCTACGCGGAAGTTGTGCAGTCGCATTTCACGATTTCCTCGCCGAATGAGAAAGTGAATCTTTCCCTTGAAAAAGAGTTGAAAAAGCAGTTCAAGCAGGCAGATTTTTCTGTTTCTGTGGATGACGAGATAGGTTTGAAAGTGAAATGAGGCAATTTGTCATATGAAAGAAGTTTAGAGAAAGATTTGAAGAAGATATTTGGATAGAAGAGGAGATTTGTTTGAAACCCCACAAATTCGGATTTTTATATCACAATTCATCATATATAAAATGCCGTTGTATCATCGCCATTCGATTCGTCTATCAGGATATGATTATTCACAGGCTGGGGAATATTTCATTACCATTTGTGTACAGAACCGTGAACATTTATTCGGAGAAATTATCAATGATGAAATGATATTGAACGACGCAGGAAAAATGATTGAAAAATGGTATTTGGAATTATCAAACAAATTTCCAGATATTGCAACAGAGGTGTATTGTGTGATGCCAAATCATTTTCACGCAATTATTGTGAATACGGGAAAAAATGTTGGCGGATTTGTAGGGGCAACCCTGCGTGGTTGCCCTAATAACGAACCGACATTGGGCGAACACACAGGTTCGCCCCTACCAGAAAACAATATGGGAAAAACGGACAATGAAAATATGAATATATTGGACGAACGCGTAGGGGCAACCCTGTGTGGTTGCCCTAATCCATTACATCGTGTGATATGATGGTTCAAAACAATGACCACAAACGAATACATTCGTGGTGTAAAAACCAAAAATCGGCAACCGTTTGATGGTAAATTATGGCAACGCAATTATTATGAACATATCATTCGCAATGAAATATCCCATTACAACATTGCAGAATACATAGAAAATAACCCGAAGAAACGAAAAGATGACCAATTTTGGGTAGAAATATAAGCGAAGGGGTTTAGAAAAGAAATCCATTGGAACATATAACCATTTCAGAGGTGTATTTCTAAAAAACACCTACTTTTTTTTGAATTTCCACTTGACTTTCTATTGTTATTATGTATAATGTAATTATTAATGAGAGCAAAAATAGCTTCTTGTTAGTATAAAATAAAATGTTAAATAAATTAAAAAGTGAAAAATTATGGATGAATCAGTAAAAATTACACTTGGTTTTCTGATCGTATTCTTTGTCGCTCTTCTGTATGGCCTCATAGGAAATCCTTTTTCAAGATCAAAGCAAAAATCGATTGAAGAAAAAAGAAGAGAATTGATTGAGAAAAAAAGAAGAAAAATTAGGCGTTTGGAAGAAGAAATTAGGCTATTAAAAATGTAATGGTTGAAAGTAATTTGAAATCCGTCCTGTCCTCTTGACGGATTTCTTTGTTTCTCAAAAAAAATCAGCCTTTCCTCTTGCTTTCCCCTCCCAAATTCCTACTTTAAAAGCAACGACACTTTACCCCACAGAAACAAACTATGCCTCACACTCCCGACCTCCTAACCCAAATCCAAGAAAGCATCAAAAAAGCTGACCTCAAAGCGAGCTTTTCCAAAAAAGGCGAAATCCTCGAACTTCGCGACGGCGTAGCAACCGTAGTCGGACTAGACAACGCAATGTTCAGCGAAATCGTGGAATTTGAGAACCACACGAAGGGACTGATTCTCGACCTCTCCGCTGACAAAGTCGGAGTGCTCGTCCTCGGCGATGCAGAAACTTTGAAACAAGGCGACACCGTGCAAACTTTGGGTGTGGTGCTGAGTATCCCCGTTGGCGAAGAATACCTTGGAAGAGTGGTAGATGGACTGGGAAATCCGATAGACGGAGGAACGAACATCACGAGCAAAGAAAGAGGATTGGTGGAAAAAATTGCTCCGTGAGTGATGACCAGAGAAACTGTGAATATCCCGTTGGAAACCTGAATTAAAGCGATTGATGCGATGACACCGATAGGGAGAGGGCAAAGGGAACTCATCATTGGAGATAGGCAAATCGGGAAGACGACCATTGCCCTTGATACCATTCTCCATCAGAAAGGCAAGGAGGTGATAGCGATTTATGTCGCCATTGGGCAGAAAGATGCGAAAGTGAAACAATTGGTGGAAACTCTGAAAGAGAGAGATGCGATGTCCTATACGATTGTAGTGGACGCTCCGAGCAGTTCGCCTGCTGTGATGCAATATCTCGCTCCGTATGTGGGTTGTACGCTCGGCGAGTATTTTATGGAGCAGGGCAAAGATGTCCTGATTATCTATGATGACCTGACCAAACACGCCGTTGCTTACCGTGAAATTTCTCTGCTCCTTCGTCGTCCTCCGGGTCGTGAAGCCTATCCGTGAGATATTTTCTATCTGCATTCTCGCCTCTTAGAAAGGGCTGCAAAGCTGAATAAGGACAATGGTGGAGGTTCATTGACGGCACTTCCGATTGTGGAGACGCTGGATAGCGATATTTCTGCCTATATTCCGACCAATATCATTTCTATCACGGACGGTCAGATTTTTCTGGAAACGGAGCTTTTCAATGCTGGCGTGAAACCCGCTATTGATGTGGGACTTTCCGTATCTCGTGTGGGGGGAAATGCTCAGACGAAGCTGATGAAAAAGGTGGCAGGAAAGCTGAGAATCCAGCTCGCAACCTTTCGTGAATTAGCAAACTTTATGCAGTTCGGTTCTGACCTTGATGAAGAAACCTATCAGCAAATCGAAAAAGGGAAAAGGCTGACAGAGATGTTGAAGCAGAAAAATGCAAATCCGATTCCGTTTTACAAGCAAGCCGTTCTTATTTATGCGGGCGTGAATGACTATCTGAATGAAATCCCTCTGACCAGCATTTCAGCTTTTGAGGAAAGTCTGTATTTGAAGCTGGATAAAAGCTACAAGACCCTAGTAAAATCCTTGCAAAAAAAGCAGGAATTGACGGAGGACATAGAAAAAGAGATGAAAAGTCTGATTAAGGAGGTGGTGAAGGAGCTGATCAATGTAAGTGGTTAGAGATTTTTTTCTGTTTGCTATTAAAATAAAAATCAATATATTACACATCATGAAACAAAAAATATACATTTATGAAACATAAAAATTGGAAGACATCAGGAGGTGAAATAATTCCTGTTGATGAAGTTGAAAAGTATGAACACTGTCCTCTTTGTTCGGACCGACTGGGTATCCTTTATCAGGAAAATGAAATTTGTTCTCATCCACAAAGTGGTGATGCTGTTTGTGAGCATTGTTCCGAGTCAGTTTTCTTTGAAGTGTGTAAATTCTGTCCTCACTATCAACGAGGGAAAGAAAAGCTTTGGAGCAAAGGTCTGTGTCTTAAAGATGGAAAACGAGTAGATCCAGAAGCTACTTGTAGTGAGTATGCTGGATTAAAGAATGATTAGGTAGTCTTTGTACTACCTTTTTTTGTTCTCTATTATACTAAGTCATATTTTCCATAGGTGGTGAGCTGTTTATTCCCCTTTCCGATGATGTATTCCATGACCTTTATGAGAGCGGTAATATCCTGATAGACTTTTACTTCCATTACATAGGTAAGTGTTGGAGCGTTTACTACGGAAGTAATGGTGTCTAGAGTGATCCTTATTTCCTTATCAAAATACACTTCCCTCGTAAAGGAGATTTGTTTGGAGGGATTGCAGATACTTTTATTATAAGGGAATTTTTGGAGGAGAGTATCTAGATTTTCATGAGAAATATCTTTTCTTCCCTTTTCTTTCTTGCTGTAATAAAAATTAAAAATGCTGTTTTTCTCTGTCTTTTTTGTGGGCAAAAGATGGGTGATTTCCATATTGCGGAGCATTGACTCAGTGGCAAGATCGGTGATTTTTCTTACTTTAATATTTCTGGTTCTCTCAGAGAAAATAGGAATATTGTGAAGAAAATAGGTGTCATCGTAGGTTCTAATTTCATGGCGATGTAATCAGAATTTTTTTGCTGTTTGTTGAAAAAGTTCTGCAGGATTAGGATAAGAATCGATAATAAATCTGGCTTCGTAATATTTTTCTCGTTTGAATCCATACCATTTTGTTAGTTGTTTTCGAAGATAGTAGAGGAGCTCATTCCCAGAATATTTTACAAAAATTGCGGGTGGTAATGCTAAAAGAAAGCTAAAAATTGCTAATACTCGTGGTTCAAAGAGTTGGTGGGAGATTCCATATGCCATTAAAAGAGCGTAGAGGGTGTCGTGGATTCCAATGTCGACAAGCAGATTTTTTATTCCATTAGCAATATTTTCTTTGAATCCTTTTCCGATCGATTTCCCCGTTTTTTTGTGTTCTTTGATGGCTTTTATTAATTCCCAAATGAAAAATCCTATTTTTTCTATCAAAGGTCCCGCGATAGAGAGTGCTAGAGTGTTTTTTGTAAAAAGGTTGATAAAAGCAGTTCCCAGTACGTTATATCCAAATGCTACGGCTTCTGCCCCTCCCAAGTCTTGTGCTTCTTTTACGATCGGATTCATGGGCACATAAATTAAGTTGTCGGAAAAGGTGGCTGATTGCTTCTCGGATTGTTTTGCGGATTTTTTAAGTTTTCAGAGAATCCCCTCAATTTCTGAATCCTGAATACCTTTTAAATCCAGAAGTTGTGAGAGTCTTTTGAGAGAATCTTCCATAGTCTAAGAGGAGATAAATTTCCTATTTACGATAGTAATTTCTCCTGTAAAAGCAAATTATTTTATTACATAATTTTCTCCTTTCATGAGTTTATATTGTTTTATGGTGAATAATTTGATAGATATATACGTTTTCTTTTTATTTTGTATTTATGTCACAAATTACCTCTTTGTTCGTTATATTTTTTGAATCAATCCTTTGATTTATTTTATTCTTTTCTTTTATCAAATGAAAAAAACTTTGTTATCTCTTATGGCACTGGTATTAATTTCTTTTGGTGCACTTCAAGCGGTATCCCTTACTCCTGACTCTCCTAAAGTAGCGGAGCTGACTAAAAGCATTGCTAAAATCCTGAATGAAAAGGACCAGGCGTATGTGCAAAATTTTTATACAGCATTTGACAAGTTGATTGCAAAGTATTCTGCAAGTACTGAAAAGTCTGGAATATTACAAGGTATGAAATCAGATTTTTTAAGCTCTATTTTCTATGCTCCAAAAGCATACAATACGAGTTGTATTGATACGAGCAAAACATCATCTGTTTGCACAATGGAATATGCTCCTGTATGTGGGAAAGATAGTAAAACTTACGGGAATATTTGTAGTTTAAATGCTGCTGGAGTAGAAATGCTCCATGAAGGTGCTTGTAATGATGAGGATAAACCTGTAGCTTGTACAGAGGAGTTCGCTCCTGTTTGTGGATCTGATGGAAAAACGTATGGAAATATGTGTGCTCTTCAAGCTTCAGATGCTAAATTCTTATTTACAGGGAAATGTGAAGACAATATTAATAAATTACAGTGTATTCACATTTTGCCTCCTGTAGCAGAAAAATGTACGAGAGAATATCTTCCTGTTTGTGGAACTGATGGAGAGACTTACACGAATGCTTGTTTGGCCACAGCAGCAGGAGTAGCCTACACGGATGGAAGTTGTACTCCAGAAAAAACGCCAAGAGAATAAAAGATAAAAAACTAGAATGGCAAGTTTAAATCCCTTGATAATGCAATCGAGATGTATAAAGTTTGGTTGAGTGTATTGAGTATAAAATAGATATTCTTTCGCTTCAACCAAGCTTTTACTCTCATTGTATACTATGGCAAAGGAAGATAACATATTAGTACAGGATTTTCAACAGGGAAATGTTGGGGCATTTGAAACCCTCTACCAGAGATATATGACCAAGATCTATTCTTTTGTGTTGGTAAAATCTGGTGGGAATATTGCTCTGGCTCAGGATATTACTTCTGATACTTTTTTGAAGGCATTTGACCATTTATCTCACTTTACTCAGACCGAAAAAGGTACCTTTTCAGCACGATTATATAGAATTGCTTACCATTGTTTTATTGATGCAATTAAAGGAAAATCAGCAGAAACGGTTGCTCTTCATGCGGGAAACGAAGCAGTAGAAACAAAAGATATGGTTGATTTGTATCAAAATAAAATGCTGACCAAAGACATTATAGAGTATTTAGATACTTTGGGAAGTGAGAAAAAAGATATTTTTCTCTTGAGAATCTGGGAAGAACTAAGCTATGATGAAATCGCAGAAATCGTCTGAAAATCATCAGAGAGTTGTAGGCAAGACTTTTCAAGGACGATGAAAAAAGTGGAAGAAAAATTTAGAGCGATAGTGTAATTTATGTCAAAATTACTTCTTTATAGCGTTTTATAGTACTCTATGATAGACCTTTATACCCAAATCATTCATGAAAACCCTGAAATATCTGCGAAATTTATGCAGAGTTTTATGAAAAAATTTAAAAAACCTGACCTTGAGCCCGATTGACTATTCGTAGATAAAATGAAAAGGAGAGTGAATAAAAAAATTCAGGATAAGGAACAACAGCAGGTAAATACTGTTTTAGAGGGGTTGCCTAGTGCCATCAAATGGAGATTCCGCGTGACGGGATTTGTGACTGCGATGTGTGTATTTCTTTTTGTGTTTATTTTGAGTTTCCTGACAGATTTTTTTGGAGATCAAATTGCTACCCCTAGTAAGTATAGTCAGGTGGAGACGTTAGCTATCCAAAATCCTAGTTCACCCGTAGCAACCAATGCATTTGCTGAGGATGCGGTAGTGAGTAGAGCGAGTTGATCAAAGGTCCTCTTATTAGGAGCTTTTAAAAATGTGGATACCCCATCACAGCCTTATAAATTTCTTTATGATGGAAAAAAATATCCAAAAATAGCTGCTGAACTTCCTGTGTATAGACGTGCAGGGGTTTTGATGAATGAGGAAGTGGTGGCAAAAAATATGGGAAATCTAAAATTTGGAACCCTTTCCTTGAAAAATCTTCCTGAAATGAATATTGATGCTCTCATTTTGCAAGTTAAGGATGCAGATACGTATTCTCTTCATATTGATATCAGGGAAGGGACTATTGCTTTGGTGAATAATTCACTTTATGAATTAAGTGAAGCTAGTGATGCTTCCGAGTCAAGTGCAAAAGTTTATGATCCTAAGGGGCTTTCAAAGAAAATAGAAAAAAAACTGAAAGGACTTGGCATTTCTTTGGCAGGATATGGAAATATACAAATAGAGCATCGTTTGGAGGAAAATGCTGTGGATTTTCTCTCTCCTTTCTTACTTAATGGATATACGGTTTGGAGTCCGAAAAATGATCAACAACTAGGAGTGAGAGGAGTTTATAATCCTGAAACTGATCAGATTTCTCTTTCTAATATTGATATTGCAAAATATGAATATGCGACTTATTCTACTCGTTCACAGGAAGAAGTCATGGCAAGTTTGCCAACAGGTTGAGATTATTTTGATGGAGGAGAGAAAAATGAATATGCTGTTGGAGTGAAACTAGCTCCCCCTGAAGTAGTGTATCTTGTGAAATGGATAGGGGAGGAAAAAGTTTTTGTCCCTGCAGTAAGGTTTCTCGTGAATGGGACAGGGATTGCAGAAGTAAATGCTATCTATAGAGAGCTCGTAGATTTTTAGAGAAATTGCAAGGATGTCACCTACTGCATTATTACCAGATGAAACGCTAGCAAAAAAGCTGATTACTAAGGGGTTTTGGGTGTATTTTTTTGCGTTTTTTTCCGCACCGATAGGGTATATTCTCAGAATGTTTTTGTCCAATACGGTGTCTGTGGCTGAGGTAGGAATCTTTTATAGTGTGCTTGGTCTAATGGGATTGATTTCCTCTTATAATGATCTGGGGTTGACTGAAGCAATGCAATATTTTATCCCGAAATTCCGAATTAAAGGGGAAAAAGCAAAAGTCAGATTGGTAATTTTTGCATCGTTTTTTATGCAACTGGTGACGGGGGTTCTGATTTTTTTTCTTTTATACTCGGGGGCAGATTGGCTGGCAATGCATCATTTTCATGATCCGTTAGCTGCACAGATTCTTAAAATATTGGCTTTCTATTTCTTCGGGTTAAATATTATGACCCTTTGTTCGACTATGTTTGTTTCATTTCAAGATACGTTTTCTCAGGGCTTAGTAAGCACTATCCAACAAATAGTAAATCTGGTTTTTACGGTGGTGTTTTGGGCTACAGCAAG
Source organism: Candidatus Peribacteria bacterium (assembly GCA_031261265.1). Next base: position 15,159 of record JAISKI010000010.1, on the reverse strand, counting down.
TTTGACAGTGGTTTCGTATGCATGGGTGTGGATTATCGGGGTGGTGACGGCTATTGTGACGGGCGTGACTATTGTCTTAGTGAAATATCGTGACGTTTTTAAACGTGAATCTGGTCAGACTTTTTCTCTCTTTTGACGAAAAAAAGGGTTCACCAACGAAGGGAAATCTACCTTGAAACAACATTTTCAATATGCATTATGGGTATTTCTGGTGGCGAATGTTGCGAATTTGCTTGGGCAAGTGGATCAGCAGGTCGTAGTGAATGTTTTGGGTCCAGAATCGGCTGGGCTGTTTTCAAATTTTCAAGCTTTGTTGATGGTGTTTATCCTTGTGGTCACCCCGCTTTTTTGATTACTTTTTCCTCTCACTACGGAACTGATCACAAAAAAAGATACGCAAAAATTCTGACTTTTGCAACGCGTGATGTATACGTATTTTGGGGCGTTCGCTTTAATGATTTCAGGATTTTTTGTTGTTTTTGGGCAAGAAGTTGCTGTCTTCCTTTTTTGAGAAGGATTCCAATTTTCTGGGTATATGCTCCAATGGGTAGCTCCAGCTTTGATTTTTAACTGTTGGGCAGTCATCAGTTTAAATATTTTGGCGGGACTCGGTAAGATTAAACAAAGACTCGGCGTGGTTGCTTCAGCTTTGGTGGTGAATTTGCTCTTGAATCTGATTTTTCTTATCCTGCTAGGGAAGGGACTTGTCTTTAGTGCAATGATTTTATCGGTATCGCGAATGGTGATGGCGTTGGGAGCGATGCGAGTGATTGGTCAGACCTATCCTTTTACGTTGGATTGGAAATTTCTGGGGAAAAATGTAGCGGTTGTTTGCGTGTTATGTGGGGTGATGTTCCTCTTAAAAGAAGGCTGGGTTTCTTCTCTTCACTCGCAAGGGCGATTCGATGGGAAGTGGTCAGCTTTTCGATCCTTATTGCTATTTTTTTTGGGGTATGGTATTGCTTTAGTTGGTATGAATTGGAAACAGATTACCTTACTCTTGAAAGAGATTAAAAGCCTTTCTTCTTCTGCCGAAAATCTCCCTGTCTCGTAAGAAGTTTTTCATCCGTTTTATGGAGTAGAAAATGTTTCACAGACTCTTCCAAAAAAATGGTATTCTGACTTCCTTTGAAGATCAGTAAGGGAAGTTTTGATTCAGCTTTTTTTAGTTCTCTTTCTATGGTCTCGTTTAGGTTTTTTAGGTCTTTTGCCGTGTAGAGTTTGTTTTCATCGAATCCTATTTTCTCCAATTCATCAGCTAGATGTTCTTTCATTGATTGTCCGTGAAGAAATAATTTATCTGCTACTTGTGAGACATATCCTGCTAAAAGTCTGTGCTCTTTTTCGGTCAAATCTCCTAATTCCCTCATATCTCCCAAAATGATTCGTATCTCAGATTGGGAAAAGAGTTTTGAGCGGATGGTAAACACGGTATCAATAATCTCTCTGACACTACGAGGAGACGCATTGTAGGTAGAGTCGAAAAGGAGGGAATCGTGTTTTCCTGCAAAGATTGAGAGACGACCAGGTTGGAGTTGGTAGGTGAGTTCCAAGGATTTTTCTTTGTGAGCCAAAGGCGAAATAATGTTCTGTTGATAAGCAAGGGTTTCTACGATTGCTAATGCTACTCCGATATAGCCGTAATTTGCTTTTCCGATCAGATTTGTTTTTATCTGGTAGATGTTTCCTTTTAGATTGAGAGAAAAGGTTGATTGGATTTCGTGGCTTTTTTCTCCGAGGAGGAAATCACTCTGTGAAAAGGTGATATCTGCTTCGCTTTGGTGTCCTTGGGTTTGGTAGGTCAATGTATCTACTTGAATATTCGGGAGTAATTGCATCGCATAGTGATCATTAGCATTGAGAAAAACAAGATCTTTGGTATGGAGTGCCATTTTTATCTCTTCATTTGCAATATCTGCTGGGGATCAAAATTGTTCGCTATGTACGGCATCAATTGCGGTGAATACTCCTATATCTGGATGAGCGACTTTTAAGATGAAATCCATTTCTCCTGGAGTATCAATTCCGTATTCGAGTAGGATACTGTCGTATCTTTTTTTTCAAAACAAAGAACGAAAAAGGCAGATCCAAAATACTTTCCAAAAGTATGCTATGCTAGGTTTCCAGTCCACGATTTCAAAAACGGAGAGAGATAATCAGAGTTCTCCATTGAAATTTTTTGGTGAGGTGGAAATCTTTTGGTCAGGAAAAAACTGTTTTAAGGTCTGATAGATGATCATGCGACAGGAAGTTTTTCCTACGCTTCCATTGATTCCAATGATTTTTGGCTGATGGCGGTGCAGATAGTGATGAGCAAAGAATACAAGAATGCGGTAGTAGAGGGTAAGTAATTTCCTTTTCATGTTCATAACATAGGTTAGCAGATAAACTTGGGTTTATTTTTTCTTGCGAAGAGGTTTTTTGATAGGATCGGAAGATTTTATGATGCATTCAGTTTTATCTTTTCCGCCAGGGATAGGGAAGACAATTGAAAATATTACTGCGATCGGCACTGCTAAAACCACACCGAATACTCCCATTAGCATTCCTCCAAAGAGCATGCAAATAAATACCAATAGGGGATTAACTCCGAGCGTTTTGCTCATGAGTACGGGTACAAATAATTTTTCTTCGCTCTGCTGAATAATGGTGTAAATAATGATTACTCCTAAAAAGCCAGGAAACCCATGGAGTAGCAAGGCAAAAACTGCTGCTGGAAACGCTCAAAGCCATGGTCAGAGATAAGGAATGATCTCAAATAGTCCTGCGATGAGAGCTAAAACTCCTTTTTGTGGTAAATCGTAGCCTGCTCGACTGAGAATTCGCAATCCAAGATAAGATGCGATTCCTATTAATAAACAGAGAAAAAGCTGAGACCTTAGTCGGGAAGAAATTCCGCTGTATACTTCCTCCACTTTTTCTTTACTTTTTTTTATTTTGCGACAGAGATATTTGATCCCATATTTTACTTCAAAATGAGAAATACTAAAGAAGAGAGATAAGGTGAATGCGATTACAAGTTTCCCAGCTGTGGCGAAGATTCCACCGAAGATATTTACTGCATATCCTCCAATAGTCTTTAGGTAAGAACTTGAGAGATTCACGATATTCCCGAGATTTTCTGTGATGGTTTGTAGTAAAGATGCGGAATCGGATTCTTTAATATATTTTAGGATATCATCATTGAGAAAGTCTGGAATCCATTTTAATCCTTTGACATAAGCATCAATTCCTTGGGTAAGAATATCCGTTTGAATGCTTTGAGCATAGGTGATTACTGATTGGAGCATTTGTGTCCCTCGGCTGATGAGAAAGGGTACAATGATAATAAATCCAGAAAGCAGAAAGAGAATCAAGAAAAAATAGGCAAGGAAAATTCCTATTCCTCTACTGCGAGTAGTTCTTGCCCAAAACCTGATTACTCCTTCAAGTGCCAATGAAAGAATGTAGGCGAAAATCAGCATATAAAAATAGGTTAGGGTATGGTAGAGAATATATCAAATTCCTACAAAGAGGAGTCCAACCCCTCGAAAAATGATCATTCTACGTGTAGAAAAAGGATGGGTCTCATCTTCCGTTTTTTCTATCAGTTCCAATTCTGCATCGTCAATTTCTCTGTGGACATGGGGAAATTTTTGATCTCGATGTTCCTTTACCTTCTCCTTGAAAGAAGCGACTTGGTCATGTCGATCTTGTTTGATTTGTGTGGTTTTGTGTTTTATTTTCTGGAGCATAGAAAGGATTGAAAAGAGGTAAAAGCAGATTCAAATGCTTGGAGGAGATAGGTTTTAGCTTCAGCTTTCTTTTTTTCTTGGAGGAGAATTTGGAGGTCGCTGAGCATATTTTTATTGAGTACTATGAATACTTTATAAAATTGTCCGCCAATTGCTAGTTGATTTGCCTTTTTGTCGCGGAGGGTATTCATTATCGTTCTCTTCATGAAATTTCTTTTGGTAGCATGTTTGGAAAGTTTGATGGTGATATGGCAGGAAAATTGGTTAAACGGTAGATTTGGATATTGTTTTACGTAGAAAAATCCAAACAGTCCCTTGGGGAAATACTGTCTTTTTTTCGTTAGATAACGGACATCTTTGGATCTCAGACGGAGAGGGTGGGGGAGCAAAGTGATGAAAATAAGTAAAATTTTCTGATTTGAATATATGAATTTTGTAGGTGTTATCAACAAGAAAAAAGGAGAACTAAAAAAAGTCCTAAAAAAGTTGCATAATTTTATTAATTTGACTATAATCAGATGTCAGTGATCTTTATCAATTTCATAAGAGAATGTATGCTTTGCTTGGCAAACTGTGCTGAGGATAGCGTGTGATGATATTTATTTCGTAAAAAATCGAAATTTCGTGCAACAAAAATAAAATGCCCCAACCCTTTCTCCACGAGTTTCTTTATTGAAATCTGTATTGTTTCAACTTTATCTTTCATCACTTTAAGAGTATACTTTCACTTCCGTATCAACTAGACTGATCAGCTTTCGACATTTTGGGAGCTTTGGAAAGCAAAAGATAGCTAGGTAAAATCCTCTGCAAATTATAATGTAGAGTTAGAGATGAACGATAGATATCCATATTATCCAGGATTGCCTGAATACTTCAGCGGGTACTTATGAAAAATTGATGAATTTCTGATATTAAGCTAGCCATTTATGGTTAGCTTTTTTTTTAGGATATAGGAAATTCAGAGTTTTGAAAAGATAGATATATTTTCGTGATAGGGAAAGATTAACGTGAAATCTTATTAATTTCAATTGACTTTACGATGTGAATATGTATAATGAAATAGAAAAATCAACAATTCCATGTTGCATTTTATCTTTTTATACTCCTATAAAATGAAACAACCCACCACCTTTGATTCTAAAAAACTTAACACTGCAGTTGAGAAAGTACAAGCGATTGAAGCAAAAGCAAAAGCTACTGCATTCTCCCCAGACGGATTGAAAGAGTCTGTTAGTAAGGATGTTAGTGATGCCATCAGAAACCCAGAAAACTATGAGGGATATCTTCCAGCAAAAGAGGAGATTAAAACCCTTTTAGCTACTCTTGACGCTCTTTCTCCAGTAGCGAGAGCTTTAGTCATAGAGAGATGTACTACGCTAAGTGGCAAAGCACCAGAGGGTGAAGGTTCTGAAAAAACTGAAAAATCCAGTGAAAAGTTAGAGAAAGAAATCCTTTCCAACCTAGACAGTTCCTACAAAAAAAGAGTAAAAGGTTGGATGAAGGTCAAAGAGGGTAAAGTAAATAATGCCGAATATCTCAAAGCCTTAGAAAGATGGAATACTGTCTTTGAACATAAAGAAGAGTGGAGACAAAAATTAGGTAGCCCCCTCACCAAAGCAGAGAGTAAGCTTACAGGGGAAGAGCATGGAATTGTCACAAGTGGGGATAGTCTCTGGATGACTGTGGAAGCAAAAGATAAATGGTTAAAAAATAATAAAAATCAGCTAGAAAAACAAAAAAAAGAGTTCACTCCAGCAGAGGATATTTTGGAACTCTTGAATGCTCTTTCTGGCACTACATATGCTACCTTGGATGAAGCAATAGGGAAGGATCCTATAGATCGAGCCTTAGTTGCTCCAGTCTTGGGACTATCTGGTGAAAATAAAGATTGGGATAATGATTATTATCTCGGAGTTTCTTCTGCTGGTGGTCGTGTGGTCGAATTGAGCATCGGCAAGGGCAGTGTGGATCTCACCAAGCGAGACTCCAACGACTACCTCGAGCGGCTCATCCGCTTTAAGAACTCCTAGCCAAAGAGGAGGTTCCTTTCTAAGACGATTTTAATAGATATGAGTCAGGTGATAACTTCCATGGTGTTGGCTTGGTAACTACACTTTAAGAATTATCACCTTTTTGTAAACTGAATTTTAGTAGATAGAAAAAATTAAAACCATTTTTTTTGAGACTTTGGGATTATAAGAAAAGAGTTGAAAAATCTTCCGATAAAAAACACGAAAGGCAAACCTTTCGTGTCTTGAGACCAGCTCTGAGGGCCGGCTTCAGAAAGTAACCGGTATCAATGATTTACTAGAGCAAATCGCTGATATCGATTAAAAGAAGTCACCACAGAGCTGATCATACTCCATCCGGCTAATTGGGTAGTACACCTGGATGGAAAGTAAGAATGGAATACCATTCTTTTGACGATAGCGACCTAGTGAAGGGTTTATGTGTGTGTAGAACCTTATAGTAAGTCGTCATGTCTTTTTAAGTATATTCAGAAAAAAAAATTATGCAAAAAATCAGACAGATTTATGGGTATTTTGGGTTGACGTATGTAAAAATATGTTTATAATATTTAAGTAAATCCTATTTTTAGGGACAAAACTTGCCTTGTCCTAATGGATCTCTGATGTTCCTGTAGAATGGTAAAGAAAGGGCTCACTACTCATCCCTACGTTTGATATAAATTACTCTGCTTTTTTTTGCTTTTTCAGAAGAAGTGCGTATACTTATACTAGACGATTTTACTTCTTATGGATGAAACATGCAATTTTCCACCATATATAAACCCATGCCACTGCAGTTTTCTCCTTCTCAAGTTTTTCGAGATAAACAAAAAAATCTGCTTCAAAAACTCTGATTTCTTTTACCTACAAACATCGATATCCATATCAAATATTCCTTTCAGCTCGTGGAAGAAAATTATTTCCTGCAGGGTGCAGAATTTGAGGGATTCAATACGGATCATGAGATCAATCAGCAAGGAATTCTCTACAAACTTGGACTTGCATCCCCAAAATATCGCAATATTCTTTCACTGACCATCGATCTAGAAAATTTAACCTCTCGCCTCACTTCCACGATTCGATCCACTCTCAAAGCATTCCCTCGATGGCAACGGGCCTTATTTCTGTTTTTTATTCTGTTTTTGCCCAAATCTCTTAGTTCAGCCTTCCTCTATATCAATCTCATAGGAATCGGGGTAATGCTCCTGATCTCTGGCTATCAGACGGTCAAATTTTTCCTTCAGCTTTTGAAAAAAAATAACGCTTCTTACCAAGGATTCACTGTAAATTATGCACAAAGTTCTGATACTACTTTCCTCAATGATGAATTGATTACAGGACTACAGTCCTTGCAGTCACTGGGTATTACCAAGGTAGCTTATACGGGGAATTGTCTTTATCTCTATCAAACTATCAAAGAGATTCCCGCATTTGATCAGAATATTCTCGCTTCGCTTTTCCAACAGGATCACCTTTTTACCGAAGCAGAAAAAACTGCATTAACTCAAAAAACCCTCCGTTTCATTCAGGATCCAGCCTTTTTATCTCTGTTAATTACTTCAGATGCCTAAGTCTCTGATTCCCTCTAATCAACCCGAACCTGTCGAACTTTCCTTTGGAGAAAAAGCCCTCCAAAAGGGGATGGAAATGTATGCAAAACTTTTGGGGAAAAAAGAATTTGTGAAAACGGAATTGCAAGCCCATGATGGGTATGTCGTACGTGCATTGTTAGAAAATTATCTTCCTCCTCTCGAACGTAAAAAGATTGTTGGAGACCGAAAACTGGATGAAGATTTCGATTTTCCCCTACATAACGTATATGTGCACCTGGATGAGAAAAAAATTCTGATTTGTTATCGTGGGACAGATTTTGCCGATGTGAAAGATATCCTCAGCGATATTCAGATCATCCTCGGAACCAATGCAGTAGATGTGAGAATCAAACAGTCTTTAGATTTTTATGATCAAGTGACGATCAAATATCCCACACATGAAAAGCGGATTGCAGGACATTCCCTCGGTGGGACGATTTGCTATATTGTGACCAAACATAGAAATCCTGGTCGTGCGATCACCTTCAATGCGGGTTCAGCTCCCAATAAAGCTTTTCTTTCCATGATGCAGGATACTCTTTTCAAAAAGGAGCGAACCCAAAAAATCACCACCTACAAAATTTTTGGAGATGTAGTATCGACCTTCAGCTTTATCTGAAATGTGCAGACCCTCTTTCTAAAAAGTGTGGATCCTGTAAAATTACATACGATTGAAAGTTTCCCTGAGTTTTTCGCAGAAAATGCATAAAATTTATGCAAAGGTAGTATCTTTCATACAGTTTTTAAGGGATTGGACAAGATTGCTATTTTCGACGGCATTTGGCAAGAATAGAGAAAAAAACTGATAGATAAAATACGGGTAGTTGAGAGGAAATTCTTTTCTGTACTCCCATCTGATCTTTATCCCTTCTAGTCTTGCTTTATTTTTGCTATGGAAAATAGTATTTCCTCCATGTAATCTATAGATGGTAGAGATGATGTCCAAGTTATGCCCCTGGCTTTCCTTCAATATTTTATAAAAAAAGTCAGTATCCATACTACAATGATATTTCGGGTTATACCCTCCTATTTCTTGAGCGAGTGCTTTGTTATAACAGACGGTAGAGTGTTGTAGCGGACAAAATTTCGGAATAATTTCCCTGATTTGCTGATCCGTGGTGGGGAGAGGAATGGACTTAATCCCATCATTATACAAGATATCTCTTTGGGTACCAATTATCCCATAACTTGGATGTTGTTCTAAAAACTCAATTTGCTGTGCAATTTTATGTTTATCAATCCAGAGATCATCTTGATCCAAAATAGCTACATATTTCCCCTCGCAGTCTTCTAGTCATCTGTTCATATTTTTCGCAATTCCTTGATTAGTTTGATTGGTGATCAGCTTTATTTTGTAGGGCAAATGATCAGTATTTTGAAACGCTTTCACGGTATTTACCGTATTGTCTTTTGAACCATCATCAGAAATCACGATTTCAATATTCGGATAGGTTTGCTGAAAAACTGAAAGCAGAGCTTCTTTGATATATATATCCCCATTATAGGTAGGTATCAATACGGATACCAAAGGCTGTTCTGGTAAGCAATTTCAAGATTCCATGATGGTAAGCAAAAACAGTTAAGAATTTAAATTTCGTTTTTTCTTTCATCTAACCCCATGTGCTCTTGCAATTTCTTTATAAGGATCTTCCGTCCTCTTTAAATTAGCATCCAATCGTCATTTTATTTGTGCAGAAATCTGATTAACACGGTTGTGTCCCTCTTCCCTTTCTATTTCCTTCTTCAATTCATTAATTCTTGCTAGATAAGTCTGTCTAAATGTCTCTTTCATCACAGCAAAATCTGAAAATTCTATTGCTTTTTGTGGTGTTTTAAAAGTGATACTCTCCTCTCCAGGTGCTAGATATTCCTCAGGGGATAGTCTATTAGTTCCTCGTGGAAACCTCCTCTGTCGGTATACTTTCCCGTTGTCTTTTTCTAGCCATAGGAGTCTGTAATCTAACTCATTTCTCTCTTCCCATTTTTTCTCCAAAGTGCTTTCAATATTGTGATCTTCTTTGAGGGTAGCCTTATTCTCTTCTATCCAATTTAAAAATGAGTCGATACGCATCGCTGCATATGCAAGAGTGAAAATCTCATTTTCCTTTTCATGATTTTTTGGTGGTTCTTTTACTGGAGTAATTGGAGTTTCTGGATGTAGAGTATTATTCATGCTAGTAAAAAATAAAAATTAAAACACTTCATATATACTGAAGTAATAATAAAAGTCAAGAGACATTTTTAATTTTTATCTAAGGATCGCATAATAGCCCGTGGATTGCTACGGTTGGAATGAAAGTGAGAAGTCTTGAAAAGACTTGCCAAAACAATAGGAATATGTTGTTTAAATTTAATTATTTAATAACTGAATTATGAGTGAAAATAAATTTGAATGACAAGATATCATTGTGCAGAAAATGAAAAATCCCTCTAATGGAGAGAATATCCTAGAAATAGAAAAAGAAGCATTGATACATATTTTTTCGGTAAATCAGTTATGAAAAGGACATTATTCCGATGTATATAATGTAGAAACAGATATGTGAGATAGAAAATGAGTTTTTGCCATTAAAGAATACAGGGATGAATTTGAACATGAAGTAGATAATGCTATAAAGATATATATATCATTAAAAAATAATGATTTACCTGTTCGAAAAACATTCAGAAAGATAAAAGATAAAAATGCAATTTTGATGACATTATGAAGTTATAAAAATTATGCTCTTTTCACTCCACACCCTTTTAATTACTCAAATGATGAAAAATTCTTTAAGGAAAATCCCATCATGAAAGTTTCAAATTTACAAAACTTTATTTCTTCCTCTTATCAACAAATACAAAAACTTAGCAAATTAGGGTATAGTGTTCCTTATGACGCCTATTTTTTCATCTATAATAAAGATAATCATCATATGGAACTATTAGTAGGAGATTATGACCAATTTCTTCATCTAAATTCCGATACTTTTGAGTATAATTTTAACCAGTTTATAGCATTATTGAGATTTTGAGAACCTTATTTTGACTTAGGATTCACTTTGCAACAAAAACTCTATGAGTTTATACACAAGAAACAACGGTCTTTTAGATAGTTGATTTAAGAAAATGTAATATTTGATCTCATTCCACTTGTTTCTTCTCTATCTGGACGAGACAAATCATCGTCTCTACGTTCCTGATTATTGGGGCGAGAGGTATTGTTAGTATTAGGACGGGTTCAAGACCCGTCCCTACCTGATTGTTGGGTGGGATCTTTCATACTTAGGCTTACCTTTTCTCTCTCCAAATCAATTTCTAAAACTCTGACTTTTACTTTCTGTCCTACGGAAACTACCTCAATCGGATTGCTGACGAAGTGGTTTGCCATTTGGGATTTATGCACTAATCAATCGTTATGCAGTCCAATATCCACAAATGCTCCAAAATCTACCACATTTCTCACAACTCCTTCTAGTTCCATTCAGATTTTTAAATCTTTGGTGTCCATTACATCAGACTTGAAAGAAGGTGGTTCAATATTTTCTCTGGGGTCCAGTCCTGGTCTTTGCAATTCTTTTACCACATCTTCCATCGTTTCAAATCCGATGCCGTATTTCTCGGACCGCTGTGCAATGGTTGTTTCGTCATTGCGGGTGAATATTCCGTCATTAGGACAAGGCAAGCCATTGTCCCTACCAAGCGGTAATTTTAACGATTTCTTCTTGATTCCTAATTCTTGTTCCAAAAAATTATACACCTGCTTGTGAATTTCTGGGTGAATACCTGTCATATCTAGTGGCTCTTTTCCGCCTTTAATCCTCAAAAATCCGATTGCCTGTTCATACGCCTTCGGTCATAATCACTTTACTTTCTTAATCTGTGCTTTGGTTTCAAAGGGTCCGTTTTCATCACGATATTCCACGATAGACTTTGCGACTTTCTCACTCAGTCCTGCGATGTATTGCAACAAGGTATAACTCGCCGTGTTCACATCTACTCCCACAGCATTTACGGTATCTTCCACCTTCTCATCAAGTTTTTCTTGCAATAATTTCTGGTCTACATCGTGCTGATATTGTCCCACTCCAATTGCTTTCGGGTCAATTTTCGTTAGTTCAGCCAACGGGTCTTGCACTCTATGAGCGATACTTATAGCTCAACGCACCGTCACATCAAGGTTCGGATATTCATCTTGTGCCAGTTTACTCGCTGAATAGACGGACGCACCTGCTTCGCTTGTGATGAGATATTTTACATTCAGCTTATTATTTTTAATCATTTTTGAGATGAATTGTTCACTTTCACGGCTCGCAGTTCCATTTCCACAGGAAATCAGCTGAACATTGTAAGTTTTGATGAGTTCAACCAGCGTTTTTTCAGCTCCTATGAGGTCTTTCTGAGGTTCGGTAGGATAGACCACCGTATTATGCAAAAATTTCCCCGTTGCGTCCACAATCGCCACCTTACATCAGGTTCTAAATCCTGGGTCAAATCCCAGCACAATCATTCCCGTAATCGGTGGAGTAAGAAGCAAATTTTTCATATTTTCGCCAAAGACTTTGATGGCTGCTTCATCAGCTCGTCTTTTTTTATCACTTCTAATTTCCCTTTCGAGGGAGGGGAGGAGAAGGCGTTTCAATCCGTCTTCTATCGCTTGTTGTAAATATTCCATACTTGTTCACATCTCCTTCTTCGGCAAAAAAAATCCCTGTGCCAGCTCCACAATCCTTGGTCGAGCCATTCAAATATTCACAGCAATCTGCTTTTCTTTCTCCGCTCTGAACATCGCTAAATACGCATAAGAAGGGATTTCTTTCAAACTCTTCTTGTAGTCCCCATAAATTTTATACACTCCATTCTCCTCAAAAGTTTTCGTAGGCTTCGTCTCCAGCACGGCGTTATTTTCTTCGTGGGTTTTAATTCCCTCTCTCAAATTCGCGTGGTCGGAAACATCTTCTGCAATAATATCCTGAGCTCCGCCGATAGCTTCAGCCAGCGTTTTTACGCTAGTCTTCTCATCTCCTGTATCCTTGATAAATTTCTCCGCCTCAGCTTCAAAGTCCTCTTTGCTGAGTTCAGCTTTCCTCAAAATCTCGGCGAGAGGCTCTAAGCCTTTGGCTTTTGCGATAGTTGCACGAGTATTTTTCTTCTCCTTGAACGGTCTGTACAAGTCTTCCACTCTTGCGAGAGTTTCCGCCTCCATAATCTGCTTTCTCAGCTCTTCGGTCAGCATTCCCTTCTCATCAATAAGACGAATGACATCTTCCTTTCTGGCTTCCAGATTCTTCGTGTAGGTGTAGACATCGTGAAAGTCCCTGAGCTGTTCGTCGGTCGCACCTTGGGTAAGTTCCTTACGATAACGGGCGATGAACGGAATGGTATTCCCCTCGTCGAGCAGGGTGATAATGTTGGCGATGACTTTGAGGTCAAGTCAGGTTTTGGTCGCGACAAGTTGTTTGAGGTCTTGCATTTTGGGGTAGTTCAAAATGATAAAAAAATCTGATTGTTCGTGGTCGTGAGTGTAGGGATTTATTGAGAGTTTGCAAGCCGAGAGTAATTTCTTTCAAGAAATTTGCATTTCTAGGGAAAATCCTTATTATTACATTGCAGAATTCAAAGAACGATAATTTTGTTTATAAGGCAGAAATGTCTTTTACGAAGTTATCACGACTAGAAAATTAAGCACTCTCGTTGCTTTATCTAGTGGTGATATTGTGATAAACAAAATTATCTTGGATTCTGCACCTGCAACTGAGGGTGCTTTTTATGAAAGGGGAAAGGTACTGTGGGTTATTATTTATTTTTTTACCAACTATCAAAATGGAAAAAAGAAACTCCCCAGCAAAATCACAAAAAGCAAAGAACCGCTTAAAAAATCTTGCAATAGCTGTTCCGTTAGCCGTAGCACTTACTTTTTCATCTTGTGATTCTAATCCGACTACGGTCCCTGAATTAAAAGCAAAATGGGAAAATGTGAAATGAAAGAATCTCTCTGCGAAACAATTAAAGTCCCTACAACTTCAATCTCAAGAACTTGCAAATGCTAACTTTGACGACATCGAACAGAGAGATGAGTGTTTTGATATAATGAAAGAAATAAGGACTCATTTACGTGAGCAGGAGAAACAAGAATTACAAGAGAAATTCAAGAAAAAGAATCTGACACCTGAACAAGCCGATCAACTTTTTCTTACTGCATTAGACAATAATGACCTTGAAACTTTTGATGCTTTACTCAATATTTGATGTATCAATAATACAACAGCAGAAGAAGCATTCCTGCGTTGTATTGCAGTCGCAAACTTTGTGCCTGAATATTGAAATCAATATGACTTAATAAAAAAATACCCATTTGTGTTAACATTATTACAAAACACCAGTATCCATATTTCAGATAAAATAAAAGAAGAAGCTTTATTGCTGTATGCTAGGGAATGAGAGCAGTATAGAGGTTATACTCTCCCAGTAATAAAAGAGTTGCTGAAAAGCTGAGTAAATATAAATTGCAGGGATGGGTATGGAAATACTCCATTAATCTTGGCTGCTCAAAATGTTCGGCGAAGTCATAGTGGTGCTATGTATAACGATGTTTTTGAATTTTTCTTATCTCGTAAGGATGTTGACCTTTATGCTAAGGATAAGCGGGGGCTAACAGCACTTGATCAAGTATATGATCCAGAATTAAAGGAGATAGTGTCTCGCTATTACAAATAACGAGAAAATAAATCAGCTTTTTTCTTGCTTTTGTCCTTCAAACCACTATACTATCACTATGACTTTTTCTAAATGACTCTTCCGAGATACGGACGAAACGAAGCTCGATTACGAGAAACACGCAGGACAGATTATTCCTCGTGTTTTTATGCGTGGTACCATTGATGATATGAAACAGGTATTGCATTATTATGGGAGAGAAAAAGTGAAGCAGACCCTTTTACAAACGAGATACTTGGACAAGACAGCACTTGCTTTCTCCGCAGGACTTTTTAATCTCAAAAAAGAAGACTTCAGATGCTACAAACTCAGTCAATCTATCCCTCAACTCTGGAATTACTAAACAACAAGACATCATCGCGATGAAACTCAGTGCTATCGCAAAAAGAGGTGCGAAAAAGGATTTCTTCGATATGTATGAACTCTTGAAAGAGAGATATAGTTTAGCTGAAATGTTCATTTTTTATCAGGAGAAATTCAAAAATGCTGAATTGGGATTTCTTTTGCGTTCCTTACTCTATTTTGATGATGCTGAGATGCAAGATGATCCGATTATGCTGAAGTCTTACACGCGAAAAGAGGTAAAAAAAGAGATAACAAAACAGGTTCATCAGTTTATGGAAGAGTAGGTTGATACGAAAACTTGAATTTTGCAGACAGTGTTTGCGTTTTTTAATTCATAAGAGAAAAAAGCTGGTTAAGGATAAGGGTTGGTTTGTTATTGCAGGGGTAGCTTGGGGAAGTTGGGGGAGAATGAAAAAAATCATTTCCCCTTGATTTTCACTCCCTCAACTTTATATTGCAAGTGTCTATGTTTCTATAATTTTTTCTTGCCAGAAAAAGGGGATTTTTTGCGTTTCACACACAATTAGTCCTCTTGTAGGGTTTTTGTAGGAGCATAGACACTCGTGAACCGTAAATTGTCCCTTTATTCTTAGGATAGTTATGGTTGACGGGTTATGTACTCTTACATACCCTTTTTACTTTTTACAAAATTTCTATGATGAAATTTCGGCATAATGTTACTTTTGTGTGGTTATTTTCATAAAAATTGGTCAAGAACTTTAAGTTTTCTCTTCTTTTTTAATCATCTATGTAAATTAGCTTTCTGTTTCACATGAGAAAATG
>JAISKI010000061.1 GCA_031261265.1 Candidatus Peribacteria bacterium | reverse complement strand
CCAGCATACTGATTTTCTCCAAACATCTTCTCCACATAGCTCTGCATTCCTGCTCTTGTACGGTCAATCAGTCAGAGTTTTTTCTCTGTTGGAGTCTGCCCATTTACGGTTCACGGCTTACTCGGGTCAATCAGCAACGCAGTCTTTTCATACGCTGTCCCGTCAATCCCTTTCATAAAAATCCACTTATCATAATTAAACTGATAGTCCCGAAAATCCGCTTTCCGTGGCGGGATAAACGCACTATCAAAGACGACATTCGTGTCCAGAGGCTTCACATTAGCAGAAAGAAAAAGCTGGTCGCCGATATGGTAGGTCCTGTTAGAGCTTAGACGATAGACCTTCCCCGTTTCATCTTCGAAAAGGTAAGTGTGGTATTTTTGCGTGTCGGTGATGGTTCAGAAGCTGTTGAAGCGTTGCCGTTCAAACCCCCCGCCTTCGGCGACCCCCTTGTCAGGGGGTACAATAGTTTGTTGAGGTTGTTGAACTCCTCGAAACATTTTGATAAATTCCACATCTTTCCTCCAAAGATTAACCGATACTACACTCAATGCTAGTAGGTTCCCAAAGAGAATTCGTATACACCATTTCCCAATGGTCCTAAATGGCTTATTGTTCCCCCTGAGAAGGCGACTCAGAGAGGAGTCCCGCTGAACAGCGGGAGGGAAGGAGCGAAGCGACAGGGGGTTTATACAGCCTGCCAAGAAAATCCCAAACAGTACGAGAGAAATCGTGATGCTCAGTTTCGCATTGAGGAAAATCGTATAGATGGCGATAGAAAGTGCGAAAGAGAGGAGAAACATCTTGAAAAAAGGTACAATAAAACACCTATGCTTTTATGTATTTCATTTTATTTCGCAAGACGTTTCAATGAATCTATAAAACTTACCATCATAAGGGGTTGCATTTTGGCGGTGAATAAGTATACCTAGCTTCATAGATAAAGCATGGGAGTGTAGCTTAGTTGGTAGAGCAGATCCCTCTTAAGGATAAGGTCCCGGGTTCGAATCCCGGCTCTCCCATAGGGTTTTTCGTTGGCAATCAGCGGAAGATTTTTTTTCAAGAAAAATCTCCTCTAGAAATCTCCTCTAGAAATCATATACTTACACACACTATCGATTTTATCTTTTTGTTAACTAACGATGAGTCATATCTCCTCTAAAAAAACTCTCAATACACTCTTTCTTCTCCTACTCGGAATGTGTTTAGGAGCAGGGTTCCTTATTCTTTTTACTTCTGGGAAGATGTTAAAAGGAGCAAATTCCTATAAAACGCTGGATTCTGGAAATTTTTATGAAAAACTCAATGCGATAAATTCCCTCCTAGCTACAGAATATATTGCTCCTGATCAGCTTTCTGGTGCTCAATCTAAAATGCAAGAAAACGCGATCAAAGCGTATGTTGCAGGAATGGATGATCCCTACACCAATTATCTCACAGCAGAGGAAAATACAGAATTACTCAATGCTTTACGTGAGGAGACGGGAATCAGCGGAATTTGAGCGGTAATCGAGAAAAGAGATACCTATGTGCAGATCGAGGAAATTATCAAAAATGGACCTGCCTATAAAGCAGGATTACTCCCTTTGGATAGAATTTTGTATATTGAGACGGGGAGTACTCAGGAACTTTCGAATAGTGAGGCCGTGGAACGTATCAGAGGGGAAATCTGAACTGAGGTCAATCTCTTCATTCAGAGACAGAGTAAAACGGGACATGTAGAGGAATTTCCCATAAAAATCGTAAGAGATACCATTAAAATCCCTTCTGTAGTTGCAAAGCTTTTGTCAGCACAAGGGAAGAAAATCTGACTTTTCGAGATTTCAATCATTTCAGATCATACGACAAAACTCTTTATCAGTGAATTTTTGGAAATGATGGAAGATCATTACGATGGAATTATTTTAGACTTAAGAGGAAATGGTGGAGGATATTTGGAAGAAGCGTCAAAATTTCTTGGGCATTTCCTCCCAAAAGGAGAAGTCACTGTTCAAAGTGAATATAATGCTTTTACATCAATAGATTTAAAATCTACAGGAAAAGGTGAATTGGAAAATATTCCTCTCGTAGTTCTCGTTGATCAACTCACAGCTTCTGCGGGAGAGATTATTGCTTTGACCTTACAAGAAAGAGGAGTTCCTATCGTGGGGATGCCTACTTTCGGGAAGGGAACGATCCAAACCTTCACAGCACTTGATGATGGATCGAGCTTAAAATATACGGTTGGAAAATGGTTTTCTCCACAGCACGTTAATGTGAATGGCACAGGGATTTTACCAGACTTCGAAATTCAGCGAGATCAGCAATTACATATCGACAAACAAATAGATACTCAGCTGGAAAAAGCAAAAGAGGTACTTTTTACATTAATAAACTAACTTGATATGCTGGGAATCCTTTACTATGGAAGACTAGAAAAAGAAAAAGGATTTGATGCGATACTGGAGCTAATCCCGAAATTGTCTCAAGCAGAATTTTTTATCTTTGGGACAGGACGTTTAGAATCCCAACTTCTTCCGTATACTCAGCAAAAGAATGTACACTATTTTGGTTGGCAGACCTTGGAAAAGATTCAATCTTACCTCGGAAATATTACGTACTGTTTGATGCCTTCAGAATGTTTGGAATCTTTTGGACTCTCAGCTCTTAATGCACTTTCTCGAGGGATCCCAGTAATAGGATATAAAAAAGGCTGAATAGCTCCCTTCATTTTACCAGAATATAATCTCTTTACCTACAAGGGAAAAAACTCTGCGGAGAGAATGCTTCACTGTATCGAATCTCATCAAGCTCAATCTCCTTCACAAACCGAAAAGGAAAAAATGCAGACAATCGTTGCAGACTATTCAGCACAAGCTTGGTATCAGCATTTTCTTGCTCTTCCTTCCTCTTCATCATCCAAGGGATCTTCCTCCCTTTCCTCTCCTCAAAAAATAGTGCTTGTTAGTGATTTTATCAATAAGATCGGGGGGATAGAAACTTACCTTCACGATGTGAAATCCTTGCTCGAAGCTCAAGGACATCAAGTAGTTCTGCGATGAGGAAAGTTGCCAAAAGGAATTTGGGGGAGAATAATCATGTGGTTAGGATTGGTTACTACTCCGTTTAATTTCTGGAGTGCCTGGGAATTTAAAAACTTCCTCCAAAAAGAAAAACCAGATATCATTCGATGCAATTCGCTTCTTCGTCACTTGGGAGGAAATGTAGTGAAAGTTGCCTCTTCTATCCAAACCTCAAACCCTTCCCCCTCTCCAAAAATCTGGATGATGTATCATGATTTAGGGTATTTTACACCGTATCCCAGCAAAGTTTCTGCAGTCACAGAGATCAAAACTCCTTTAAATCTTCAGCATTTTTTAGCCTGACCTCAAAAGAAAGGAATCTTCAATAAAATAGCCGTATACTGTAAATATTTCCGACTCAAAAGTCTGATCAAAACCCTGAAATCTTCCGTAGATCTCCACCTCGTCCCCTCTGAGTATATGGAAACTTTTGTTATCGAAGGACTAAAAATCCCCTCAAAAAAGGTAAAGACTTTACCCCATTTTCTGCAACAATAAAAAAAGCAAGGCGAAATTTGCAAAAAAATAAAATCTGACTATACTTAGGTTAGCATTTTATCTTTACCATATCCCTATGGAAGCAAATACAAAACAAGTATTAATTGAAATTCTAGAAAAACTCGTTGGTCACTGGGAATTAGCAGAAGGATTTTTACTCTTGGTAAAAGAATCGAAAGATGACCGTTTAGCAGATGATCTTTTAAGTTTGATTTATGATCAAATGAAAAAAATTCAAAATAGAGAAAAGCAAAAACGTATCTATGATCAATTAAAACTTTTAAAAACTCATAACTTAGAGATGGAAAAAGATAGAAAAGAAGCTGAAAGTTTATTAGATTCTTTACTTGATACGCTAGAAAAGGAATGTCACTAGATACGAACACCAGTTATAAAGAAGCAAAAAACATATTGGAGCTTAATCCGGTTAAAATAGGACAAGAGCTACAAGCGTTTTTAGAAGAATGAGATTTAGGTTTAGACTTGAATCCCAAGGAGGCATTAGCTGAGTTGTCTAATGAGCTTAATAATGGTAAAGAAGCTCAAATACAAACCTCTGCGAAAATGAATGATCTTTATTATAGATGAGAGAGATCCAGAAGTTATGATGATGCTATGAACGCTCTCCTATTGAGAGAATTAGTTCCTAATATACAAAAGGGTGTTCGAGGATAATAAAGAAGGAATAACTTATGCATAATTATTTTATTTATTTATGACGACAATGACAGCGACATCTTCATTCAAAGAGAAATTACCATCAGAAATATTTGAAAGTTTTAGAATTGGTTTAATTATCAATACTTGAAACAAAAATCCTTCAGATGAAGATGTAGAAAAGTACATCCACGCTCTTGTTGATACTTCCGATAGTTCTCACGCTCATGATCGAAAACAAATGACTACAAAACCTACCTTCCATCCAGCTTCCTAAACCCTCTCCACCTTCAATTCCACATTCTTTCCCCTTCCCAAGAGCCATATGAGCTCTTTTTCTTTCATCAGAAATTTCGGATCTTGATTCGTCCAAATCTTCACATTATACTCACTTTCCTGCCCTTTGGTTAAACGTTGAAAACATTCCTCAATCACACTCAAATCGTGAAATCTGATTTTATTGAAATTGAAAAACGCTTTAATCGTTCTTTGCATACGGAAATATTGATAATGCATTGGCAAAAGGGTATCAATATTCGCATCTTTAAAATATCTCAAATCATTTTTCAAAGTCCTGATCAAATAAGGATTATGTACTCCCAAATCCCCAATTCCTGCAGGTCGAGCATTCGCTGATTTCACCCAATAAGAAAAAGGGAAATTAAATGATTTGATCTTCTTTTGATTCTCGGTAGGTTGATAGTTTTTTGCAGAAGCTTCTATCAGTGCTTGAACGTCCTCCTTACTCCCAAAATCAGTTAAAATTCAGATTTTTCCCACTAGGGAGTATTTGAAAGCATACTCCTGGAGATAGGTTTGAAATAAGGGGAGAACATCCTTGCTCGCGAGGGCAAGTTCATATACGGGATCCACAAGTACTACTTCAGCTCACTGTTCACGTAAAAATCAAACAGCTTTTTTTATCTCTTCCTGTATAAAATTACTCTCTTTTTCTCCAAAAGGAAAATGAAGCTGATCATGATAGAGGAGGTATTCGTGATCAAATTTCGTTAAAATTTTCCAAAGGGCGAGAGTATCATTTCCAGAACTGATCAAACCTATTTTCATAGTAGAGATTGTTTGAGATAAAGATAGCTAGGAATATATTCCATAATTTCATCCAGAGTAGTGGCATTAAGGAGATTTTGAATCACTTCTACTTGCTGGGTAATGAGTTGATAGGTGGAAAGAGTCCTCTTATCATTAGGATTTTTTTGAGTTTCTTGTGCTAATTTCTTCTGAATCGCTGGCAAGGTCTCCAAATAGGGACGTAAAGTGTTGGTCAGTGAAGTTTTATAGAGTAAGAAAAATTTGGTTTCAAAAGACGCTAACGCTTCCACCAATTTTGTTTTGTAGAGATAAAGTTTGAGAAATTCACTCTTTTTCTCAGCGAAGATTTCTTGTCGATAAAAAACATCCTCCCCCTGACGTACGTATTTCATCGTCAGGAGCACTTCATCATATTTTTGTCTCGTTAATTGCTCCAAACTCCTGAGATAGGTTGCACATTTGATTAATCCTTCTTCCTTCTTTACATACAGGGTCAGTGATTCTTCTTCAAACCTACAGTACATCTTATCTTCCAAATACCCAAAAGCTGATCATCCGAAGAAGACCAAAAGGGGTAGGATCAGACAAAATACTTTTTTCATAAGTAAGAAAGAAGATAAAACTGTGATAGAAAGCGGTTCCAATAAAAGAAGTATACAGTTTTATCTTTGGTTTGCAATAGGGTTTCTTTTCTCTATTTATCCTTCCACTTCATCCAATAAACTTTCTAATCCAGCTTTTAGCTCTTCATTACCAGCTTTATCAATCAAGATTGTAAGATACTTTTTGGCGGTTTCACGAAGGATAGAGTCTTCTAATGCTGAAATATTGATCTGTCCGAAAACATAATCTGAGATCGCTTCAGGGACCTCTCTCCCTAAAATTTTAAATACCTTTTGAATGAAAGCATGTTTTTCCAGTCCTCTTTCGTAGAGATCTTTTTGTTCCAAAGTAGAATCAAACTCTTCTTCATAGGCTTTCTCCAAATACTGAGCTCTCGCCATAATATTCAAAGGGCTATCTTTTGCTTCAGTATAATTGGGTAAAACATCGAGTTTTGCATAACTAGATTCAATTCCGATTTCCTGATCTAAATACATTTGAGCGATCGCTACTGTTAATTTCCCACATTCTGGGGTGAGTCCAGCGATGAGATTCAGCCTTTTTTGAGCGGGGATGTGATCATCATTTCCTACTCCATCTTCTGACAATACTTGGGAAATATCGTGAGAATACGCTCTGATTTTATATTTTTCCCAAACTCTATATCCGAGCTTTTGGAAATGGGTTTCAAAGCTGAAAACTACATCATACATATTTTCAATATCGATGAGATTGATCACAATATGCGGTTTCACTCCAAAATTATTTTCTACTTTTTTAAGATAAATTTCCAAAAAATCACAGAAAGGTTTTTCATCATCCATGGGAGGATTATCTATGATATCTTGTGCTTTGATACAAAAGAGGATATCCATCTCATATTTGTAGGGGGCGAAGACTTTCTTATAGGTATCAGGTTCGAAACCAGGCAATAGGGTTGTGATATTGCTCTGATCAACGAGATTTCCCGTCACTTCCAAATAAAGCTTGGGATGTTCACTGAATTTATCTTGAATTTGTTCTCCCAAGATTCTAAGATAATTCTGATAATCAAAGGTGGATGAGGACATGGTTTTTGTTTATATTTATAAAAAGCTGAATGTTTAGTTAAGTATAATCGAAAGGGATGTTTTTGTCAATTTTTTTATAGGATTTTTTAGAGGAATTTTCTGTTTGTTGCTATATTATCTGCTAACGGTTTTTTGAATATATTAATTACAAGTCGAAATGCACAGGTTAAAGAAGATGGAGGTTCGTGCTATGAAATACTTCCCGTGAAGTCCTATATCATAGTGCTTTCCTAGGCTTACTATTGATATAGGTCTC
>JAISKI010000031.1 GCA_031261265.1 Candidatus Peribacteria bacterium | reverse complement strand
CACGGGGTTATACCAATGGTTATTATCCTATGATCTATGCTGGTGGTAGGTATTCCCGTTGACTTGGTGATGGTACTAAATCAGTACGTTGTTTCAAGGATTCTACTACTTCTACTCCTATAAATGGAGTATGTGGAACTGATACTTATTCTTGCCTTGCAGGAACATCGGCGAATGGGGTTGATAATGGATATGATCGAATTTGGCAATGTATTGGTCAAGGAGGGGGAACTGATGCTGAATGTCATAATCCACATTCAGTGGGTTATGATATCCAAGTGAAATTTCTGTCTGGTACGATGATTGGTTTCACGAATTATTCGGCATCTAGTATAAAAAACTACAACATTCGTTTTGGTAATTTTATAGGACACCCGAGAGAGGTATATATTGGTAGTATTTATTACTATGTTTTGCCTTCAGACACTACAATAACTATTCCATATCAGTCTTATTCTAATTCTATTACCATTCAACTTCCAACAATAGATTCTGATAGTTATGGTATTATCAAAGATTGGTACAACCCGCCTAGTTCTTTATGATTAAGAAGCACTACCTATCCGAATGTTTATTCATCTATTAGTTGTTCACATACATATAAAACATCTACGAAAGGTGGTAAAGTTGTGTGTAGCTTGGATTGGTCTACACTTAATAGTGAAATTATAAATAGAGGTCTCACTCCTAGTAATGGAGTTGTCGTTCTTGAAGTAGGAGGTCCGAGTAATAGTTCTGCTCCTGGTTATAATTCCCCTTTTGGTCTGCTTAATAATATTGATACTGGTGATTAATTCTTACTACATAAAAGAGCGACTTAGTCGCTCTTTTTGATACTTTCTCTTGAAAGCGAAAAGGAGAACCGTATTGTAAAATCAGCCTTTTATTTTATTTCCTTATCTCTTTTATTATGGTCACTACTCGTACGAGAAAAATTATTATTCGAATTATCGTGATATTGTTTTTACTCTCTTCTGGACTTACGTTTGTCTCTTATCTGATTTCTCCTTCTGCTGATCCACAACCCACAGAAGATCCTTCCAATCTGGAGGAATATGTCGATCTGGAAAATAATGTGGAGGTAGTCACCCCTAATGAAGAAATTGATGTAAATGCACCAGGAAATAATGAGGTGCAGGTTGTGGTAAATGAAGATGAAACTAAAAATGAAGAGAATCCGACTATTGTGGTCACTTTGCCTGATGGTTCTCAAGAAAATCTCAATGAAACTGATCTTACTGATAATTTACAACTTAGTAAGTAAGCTACATGAACATTCTTTATATAGATGCACAAAATATTCATAAATCTACCCAAGAAATGGGACGAATCATTGATCGAGGAGCATTTTTAGCATACACAAAGAGAAAATTTACTATTGAAAAGGCAAAAATATTCTTTGGTTATGTCGCGAGATATGAAACTCTCTATCAACAACTTCGTACGTTTGGATATGATGTTATCTTTAAAGAAACCATGATTTTGCCCAATGGAGATATTAAAGGGAATGTGGACATTGATATTGCAATCCATAGCATTTTAGATGTAGTAGAATGAGGATTAACAAAAGCTTATCTTGTAAGTGGAGATGGGGATTATAATACTCTTGTGGATTTTTGGAGAAAAAGATGAGTTTTGGGTAGAGTTCTTATTCCTCATAGAGAAAAAGCTTCAAAACTTTTGAAAAAGTCTGCGTGATCGAATATTCAGGTTTTAGAGGATTTAAGATATTTTATAGAAAAGAAAAACCCTACCGAGTAGGCAGAGCTTTTCGCAGGGGAGAAAGATAATTGCTCTCTACACCCATCGTGAACATCTTTAGTATATTCAAAAATATATAAAAATCAAGTCTTTTTACACTTTATTCTCTTCTCAGATGCAACTCACCGTCAATACTCCCCAACGTTATGCGAAAATGAGGGCACATACTGCGACCCATCTTTTGCATGCGGTACTCGTCAAGTATTTTCCAAATACGAAACAAGCTGGATCCCTCGTGGATAGTGATCTGCTTCGTTTTGATTTTTATGCGGAAAGTTTACTGACAATGGACCAGCTTCGTGAAATCGAGACTCAAGTGAATGCTTATATTTATGATGCCTTGCCTGTCTCTTTGACTGAGACAAGTTTTGATGAGGCGGTGAAACTGGGTGCTAAAGCATTCTTTGAGGAGAAGTATGGTGATGTGGTGCGTCTGATTCGTGTGCATGATGGAGATACTCTGGTTTCTGCGGAACTCTGTGGAGGGACGCATGTGGAAAATACCAAGGATATTGGGGCGTTTGCTATTATCTCTCAGGAAGCAGTGGCATCAGGGATCAAAAGGCTGACTGCGATTACTGGTCCAAAAGTTTTGGAGAAAATGCAGAGTTTAGAAGCGATTTTGGATCAGCAAGTTTCTGCTTTCGAAATCAAATCCTATGCTCAGATTGGAGAAAAGACGAGTAAATTTTTGAAAGAATATGAAGAGATGAAATCCAAATTGGAAAGCATGGAAAATCAGATGTTGATTCAGCTTTTAGAGACGAGTGAAAAAAAAGAAAATGCTGATTTCCAAATGATACTCCTCCTGCCGACTACGACCAATTTTAAAACGTTGCCTGGAATTGCAAAATCTCTCTTTGCAGAGGCGAAATCCTTGTTATTGTATACGGAGGAAGGAAATTATCTGATTTTGACCGATGGGGGAGTCTCTGCGAAGGGATTGGCTCAAAAGTATGGTTGGAAAGGAGGGGGATCTGATTTGATGGCACAGGGGAGAGATGTGGGGGTGAAAAATGTAGGGTAATTTTGTGGAGAATCTCTTGATTTTTAATTTTTTTTCAGTATACTATTATTGATAGATAGTTAGTTGAATTACTAGTTATCCGTCGTTCCATAACAAGGAATAAGAAAGTTGTTATGGATGTTTGCTACCCTGTACCCAGGGTAGCATTCCCTTTTTTTGAAAAAATTTATTTTCCTATTCCTTTAGTAATTGCAGAGTTCGTAGTTTTTTTCTGAGTTTTCTCCCGAAATGTCGATCTAAAGTGGTATTTCATTGTCTAATATGTACGGTAGTATTCATTCCTTTGTAGGTTATTACTTTCTCTTTTTTGAGGAGATATTCTAAAATCATATCATCTTTTAGTTGATAGATCTTTTCTTCTATAGGCGTGTGTTGGTTTGTGTGCTTTTCTACTCTCAGATTGAGTTGTTTCATTTTTGAGAGGGTGTTTCCTGTAATGTGGTATTCGTTCGCCAATTCATCAACTCTGGCAACGGTTTCTCTGTTTCGCATGATGTTTTCTCGCTGGAGGACACTGGAAATTTCTTTACCTGTTATTGTTAGCACTATTTTAGAAGGAGCATTTCCTGTTTCAGTTGATATATCGCTTGTCCCGTGGAAAACGTCGTCTTCTCTCATTGTAAGATTAGCTATCAATAAAATTCTTTTCATAAAATTCTCTTACTTTTGTTAGTTGAGAAATGAGCTTTTCGCGATTTGATAATTCTTGGGGTTTTAAATCTAATTTAATACTGACTGAACGAGAATATCAGCTTTTTTTTAATTTTTTTAAGAAATTTACTAAATCCAAATTACCCTCTCCTGGCATCAGATGTGATTTCCCTTTTTTGTCTTTATCTGAAAGGTAGAGTACAGAAATATAGGGAGCGTAGTCATCTATTTTTCTCATAAAATCCTCTTCGAAAGCATCCATATCGAGATTGGTGATGTCGAGTCCCACGTAAGCATTATATACTTTCACGATATCGATAATATTACTAAATCTGAATTCAGGGATCGGTAGAGCAAAAAGTTTGCTATCTATGGGGTTGATAATAGAAAATTGGAGGTCAGGATTATTTTTTTGATATTCCGCTAAATTATCGGAAATGAAGTCGTACACTTTGAATTCTGTGATTTTGGGAGGATTGATACAGATTGTATCGGCACCCGTTGTGCCACAGATGTCCAATGCTTTATCCATTTCCTTTTGATTGAGTTTTGAGGAAGTTTGTACGACATACACAGGTAAATCATACTGGAAGGCGAGTTTTTGGACATATTCTTCATCCCAAGCATCAAAACCTTTCCACATTGCGAGGTCGATCCCATCATATTTAGCCTCTTTTGCGATCGAGAAAATACGATCTAAACCATAGTTTGGAAGGGTATCCGTGCTGAGCAGGAGGGCATTTGTTTTAAACATTTTGTTTTGGTGTAAGATAAAATCTTACTCTAAGTATACAGATAATTCTTTTAAAAGCAAAAAAAACCTGATTTTTTTCGTTGTTTGGGCGGAATTGGGTATTATTTGGGCGAACACATGATGTTAGGACGGGTTCAAGACCCGTCCCTACAGTGGTGTGTGATTATGTTATGACCATTCAATCATCTGCAACCTCACTATCGGGGATATCGAAGAGACTATCTCCTTTTTCAGCTTTTTTCTTCTCTTCTTTATATTTTACATTTTCTTCTTTTTCTTCTCGAGGACGATAAATGACATCGATATGTTGGTCTACCATGTGGTGAAGTGGAGTCTCTGGCTCATCGAGACGAATGTCATTGGAATGCAGAGTTTTCATACTTCCATCATCAAATCTGATTCTTACTGCTCCTTCGATGATAGAGATTCCTCCTTCGATGGTCTCTTTTCCTGTCATGACGACTTGTCCTTTTTTTGCTCTTTTTCGGATTCTCAAATCTTCCAGAGAGAGCAGTTTTCCATTTTTATCAGAGTGGATCAGAATGAAAGGTTCTTCTTTATGCAGGAAGAGGCTGGCTACTTCATCATGTTCGTCTTGGAGATCGATGGCTTTTACTCCTCCAGCAGTTTTTCCCATAGGTCTGATTTCTCCTGCTGGGAAGAGGAGCATTCGTCCTTGTTTTGTCAGGATCCCAATATTATTGGAATCAGTCACTGCTTCTACACCCAGAATTTTTTCTTTTGGTTGCAGGTTCATGATCACGGTTGGGAATTTTTTGAAGGATAACACGAGATTTTTGTCTATTTTTTTGATATTATTTTGGTTGGTTAAAAATACCAAGTGATCATAGGCGAAATGCAGAGTTTTTGCGAAAACAATTTTCCCTTTCAAATCAAAGTGTTTCTTTAAATTGATTGCAGGTTTTGCCATCGTCACTCCACCAAAGTCTTTTAGTCTTTGCACTACCAATTCACCCAAATCGGTGATAATAATCAATTTATCTTGATTTTGAGTATAAATCAGATCAAGGGTTTCCTCTGGGATAATTTGGATTCTAGATTGATACAATACTCTGAGTGAAAAATCGTTTCCGATTCGGCAAATTACGTCCTCTTTGACTTTGTCTGCTTGAGCCTGTAAGGCTTTAATACTTCCAGAAATGTTGTAAACTTCGGTACTATCAGACACTTCTGTTTTTCTTTCATCTCCGTATTTTGCTTTCATGTACTCAAATTCATCACTTACTACTCCATCGAGTTTTTCGGGGTTGTTTAAGATCTCTGTGAGTTCTTCAATCAGTCTTTTCTTTTCTTCTATTTCCTCATTAATTTTTTGGATCTCAAGTCCCACGAGGGATTGTAATCTCATCTGCAAAATATATTCTGCTTGCTCTTCAGAAAAATCGAATTTAGCAATCAGATTTCCTTTAGCTTCAGCTTTATTTTCAGATCCTCTAATAGTCGCGATTACCTCGTCAATGATGTCGATCGCTTTTTTCAAACCTTCCAAAATATGGAGTCTGTCTTTGTATTTTGCTAATTGATAAGTAGAACGTTTAAAGACTACCTCACGGCGGAAGGTGACAAATTCCATGAGCAAGTCCTTGATATTGAGCAATCTTGGCTGGGTGGCATTCTCAACGAGAGAGACATTATTGATATTAAAGTTGGATTGTAATTCAGTAAATTTATAGAGCAAAATCAGAATAGCATCAGGGTCTACTCCTTTTCTGAGGTAGAGAGCGATTCTATTTTTATTCTTATTACTTTCGTCTCTGATGTCAGCGATTCCATCAATTTTTTTATCCACAACCAATTCTGCGATTCTGGTCACGAGAGAGGATTTATTCACGAAATAAGGGATCTCATCAATCACGATTACGTGAGCATCTTCAAACACTTCGGTATGTGTCCTTCCGCGGACTACTACTCAGCCTTTTCCTTTTTTATATACTTCTTTGATATTTTCTGGATCGAAAATGATTCCTCCTGTAGGGAAATCTGGACCTTTGATGATCTCCATAATTTCATCAATACTCACGTTATAGGTGACTTCTTTCTCTTCTTCTAATCCCATTTCGTTAATTTCCACTCCCATCATCTTTTTCCCTTCCTTTTGGAGCAGGAGGAGAGAGGCATCGAGTATTTCATTCAGATTGTGAGGAGCCATATTTGTTGCCATTCCTACGGCGATTCCCATGGTACCATTACAGAGGTGATTGGGAAATTTGGTAGGGAGCATCACGGGTTCTTGCAAGGTAGCATCAAAGTTATCTCTTCGTGAAACGGTGTCCTGTTCGATATCTGAGAGCATTTCTTCGGCAAGTTTGGTCATTCTGGCTTCTGTATACCTCATGGCAGCTGGGCTGTCTCCATCGATAGAACCGAAGTTTCCTTGTCCATCAATTAGAGGATATCTCATCGCCCAAGGCTGGGAAAGACGAGCCATCGCTTCATAGATTGAACTATCTCCGTGGGGGTGATATTTTCCCATTACTTCTCCGACAATTCTTGCAGATTTTTTGTGCTTTTGATTGTAGAAGTTATTGGTTTGGTACATCGCGTAGAGAATTCTTCTCACTACGGGTTTGAGTCCATCTCTGGTGTCTGGTAAGGCACGAGCTACGATTACAGACATTGAGTAGTCAATGTAGGATTGGGAAATTTCCTTTTCCAAAGGTCGATCCGTTTCTTTGTTTACGGGGATGATCGGGGTTTCGTTCATAGGATTTCAGAAGATTATAAAGGATTTCAGAGGATTTAAAAGGATTTCAGAAGATTAGCATCAAACAATCTTCTGTAATCTTCGAAAGTCTTCTAAATTAATTTTACTATACGAAAAGAACTGCCTTTTGCAAGCGGTTCTTTGTTGACATTTGGAAATGTAAGATATAGTATTTTTTATGATGTAGACAAAATGGGTTTATCTCGTCCTCAAGTTTCTCTCACTAAGTTTGTGTGTTCATCAATGGTATTTATATCAAGTTTTTCATCCATATAAAAGGTATAGATAGCTTTAAATTCCTCATTTTCCAGGGATAAATTATGAAGTTTATTGAGCTCTGGAAGTGAAAAAATCCCCCCATGTTGTACGTATTTTCCTAACACTTTCGGACTATTTTTATCTTTTCAAAAATTTTCTAGCAGATCAGAAATCACATCTTTTCATAGTTGTGGTATTTCTCCTTGTCTTGTAGAGGAGCATAGCAAGAGGTAGTCATCAACCTTTTCTGGATTAAATCACCTTGGAAAGGAGGGGGAGGAGTGCAGCAAGAGGTAGTCATCACCCTTTTCTGGAGTGTATCACATGATGGTAATATTTATAAAAGTAAATATATTGTATGTATAATGTTTTGTTTCGGTAAATCAAGGGGTTTTTTGAAAAAAGAATCTCTGGAAAATTGTTTGCCAAATCTGTATACTCCATCGTTGTGTATCATTCTTTCTCCTCTGTTTGGATAGGGATTGTTGTGTTGTTCTATTCGGATAGGGATTGTTGTGTTGTTCTATTCGGATAGGGATTGTTGTGTTGTTCTATTCGGATAGGGATTGTTGTGTTGTTCTATTCGGATAGGGATTGTTGTGTTGTTCTATTCGGATAG
>JAISKI010000019.1 GCA_031261265.1 Candidatus Peribacteria bacterium | reverse complement strand
ACTATCAGGAGAAGTATCAAGAAACTTACCCAAACTTTGGTCAGACTTGAACTCGATGAACCCGTAGCTTCCTTAGATGCCTTTATCCGACACGGAGAAACCCATTGAGGGAAAGGTTGCAAAGAGGAATGTTGTAAGGAATGTTCTCATGGAGGGTATGATCAACCAAAACATTGGGTTGATTCAAAGTACTTAGATAAATTATCTTGGGAAGAACGAGGAGCATGGACAAAAGACTATTGGAGTGATAAAAAAGAAAGCTCAGAGAACTTCGCAGAATGGATCGCATCTAGTAGAGAATTCTGGGAGCATAAAGAGACTTGAAAAGAGAAGACTTGAAAAGAGAAAGCTCCAGTTAAAAAAGCTACTAAAATAGTAAAGAAAACTGCTACAAAGAAATAATCAGATTTATTTATATTATAGTTATAGTACAAATGGGATTTACAGTTTGGAGAACAGGTGATTTGAACACTAATGAAAGATTGATTTCTTTCTACAAAAAAGAGCTTTGGTCTAGTCATATTTTGGATATCGCCAAAAAGCAAAAGACGTATGGGACGAAGCATTTTAGAAAAACCGTTGCTATGGATTTTCCTTCTGCGAGAAGATACAAGAGAATCAGAGCAATTGTTTCTCATTCGTATAGAACCAATAAGAAGAAATACAATACGCTTGCTCAGCTTGGAAAGATTGTATAGTGGAATGTTGTAGCCCCCCGCCCTCCAAGAGCAACTTGATGTTGGTCGGGCGACCCCCTAGCAGGGGTTGAAAACAAAGGAATTCCTCTTTTTTAGTCCCCTGATAGGGGGAGGGAGGAGGACGAGCTAAGTTTAGGACGACGGAAGGGGGTTATTAGAAAAAAAATACCTATTTAATTATTATATGTAAATACTATGTATGCAGTAATTAGTTTGCAAGGACACCAGTATATCGTTAGTGAAGGAACTGAGCTTACGGTAGATAATCTCTCAATTGAAGAGGGAAAAAGTCTGACGGTTGATACCGTATTGGCTGTCTTTGATGAAAAAGGGGAAACCGTGAAAGTGGGGAAACCTTATGTAGACGGAGCGAAAGTCGAAGCTACGATTGGAACTACCGCCAAAGGCGAGAAAGTCCACGTTATCAAATTCAAGAGAAAGAATAGATACTTTAGAAATCATGGATTTAGACCAACAGAAACAGTTTTAACTATTAACAAAATTACTGCTTAATGGCAAAACCAGGGATCTTAGAACGAGATGGAGAAATTTTAGAGGCTCTACCTGCTGGTAAATTTAAGGTAAAGCTGAAAGATACAGATTTGGTCATTACTTGCTATGGTGCAGGGAAAATGAAACAGGCTCATATCTCTGTGATTGTTGGTGATGGAGTGAAAGTAGAGGTGAATCAATACGATATGTCTCAGGGCAGAATTGTATACAGATATAATCCAGCGAAAAGAGGGGCACCAGTTGCACCAAAAGAAGAGGGGACGGCATAAACCGTCTTTTTTGTTTCTTTTCTCTTGCAATTTACTCCCAAAATCCTTATACTACCCTCAGCTTTGCCTGAGAAAGTGGGATACCTTGTTCCTCATACGAACGAAGTTATAAATTCCTACCGAGGTTATAGATACTTTTCAGAAATTCATTCAGATTTTTCTGTATATCTTATAACTCACCTCAAAGCGAGTTATTTTTATTTCCTATCAATTATGTATGGCGATTAGCAAAGACAAAAAGAAAGAGCTGATCGATCAATACGTTTCCGATCTGAAATCTGCTCAAAACGTGGTTATCGTTCAGCAAACAGGAATCTCTGTAAACACTTCTTCTAGTGTGAGAAAAGAAATTCTGGGTGTAGAAGGAAAATTCAACGTGGTGAGAAAAAGACTCTTCCTGAGAGCTTTAGCAGAGGCAGGATACGAAACGGTAGACATCGAACAACTCGAAGGTCCTATCGGAGTGCTGTATGCAACTACCGATGAATATGGACCTCTCAAAGTCGTAAACAAATTTGCAAAAGAATTTGTGAAAGAAAAATCTGAGTCATCATTCAAGTTTCTCGGAGCTTGGTATGACAAAAAGTGGCAAGATGGAGCTTACGTGACCGAATTGGCAAACGTTCCTTCCAAAGAGGAATTGATTTCCAAATTGGCTTACCTCTTCAATTATCCACTTCAATCATTTGCCTGCGTGGTGAATGAAGTTGCAAAAAAAACAGCTTAATCTCGCTCAGTATGACGAGATACCACTCTTTATCCCTTATTCTTATTAAATCATGGAATTAACTAAAGAACAAACACAAGTTCTCGAGCTCATCGAAAAGATGTCTGCTATAGAACTCAATGGGCTTGTAAAAGCTATCGAAGAAAAATTTGGTGTATCTGCTGCTGCAATGGTTGTAGCGGGAGGTGCTGCTGCTGGTGGAGACGCTGGAGCTGCTGCTGGATCAGACACCGTTAATATCGAACTGACAGAAGCTGGTGCTCAGAAAATCTCTGTAATCAAGGTAATAAAAGAAATCTTGAACATCGACCTTAAAGCTGCTAAAGACTTAGTAGAAGCTGCTCCTAAAGTGATCAAAGAAGGAGTAAAATTCGAAGAAGCTGAAGCTATCAAAGCTAAATTGGTTGAAGCTGGAGCTACCGTAAATTACAAATAGTTAAACATTGTCCTAAATTCATAAGAATCTCCTGAGCAATCGGGAGTTTCTTGTTAAAATGAAGAAGTAATTCAGACTTTATAACTCTTTATTCTTTGAATTAAGGTAGTATGGATGGATCAGAAATCAATTTGGAGAAAGGGTCAGAGACAACAGTGTCTTCTAAAAAGCTTACCCAATCTACAAAAGAAAAAATAGATAGCTTATTAGAGCTATATAAAGTAAAGCCTGTATCTGAGACTAGAGAATGAGGGAAATTTTTGAAAATCAAAACTCAGGATTTTGTACTACCAAACGGTGAACAAATCACGAGAGAATATATTGATAAAAAAAAGGCTTCTGTTATTTTGCCCATTACGGTAGAGGGGTCCATTGTATTTGTCATTCAGCCTATTGCCTTATCTAAAGAGGGAGCCCTTATTGAACTTCCTGCTGGATATCTTGAATGAAATGAAAGTGGTGAGGAAGGTGGGGTTAGGGAATTAGCGGAAGAAACTTGATATGTTCCTTTAACAGTAGAATATTTAGGAGAACATTATCAAGATCCAGGAAGTATTAAGCAAACGGTAGATATCTTCTTAGCCTCATGATGTGAGAAGAAATTAGCACAAAAATTAGATGTAGATGAACATATCAATGTTATTGAGATCCCTCTGGATGAGGCATTTGATTTACTTGAATCTGGATATATCAAAGATGCAAATACCTATATTGCATTATCTAAGTACTATAGAAAGCTTTCACAGCAAAGAGCTCAGCTCTAAAAATCTCCTGAGCAATCGGGAGTTTTTTTTGAATCTTAAAATATGTTTCAGGTTAAGCACTTGCATTTCTCTAGTAAAAACCTATAATTACCTGTCAGATATTTTACTAGTATGGAACCCAGTCCCATGAAAGAACGAGAATTTACTAACAAGATCTCAAAATCTGAAGTAGAGAGATTTTGAAGAGAGTATTTCACTGAATTGATCAATAAACCAGAAATGCTAAAGCTGCTACAACTACAAAAGAGGACGGACTGCTCGGTACATATTAGAGAACGAGAGTATTTTGCTAGCAACTTGACCGCTTTCCAAGATTATCAGAAAGAAATGGCAGAAATTGGTGATTATGATTTGAAATTTGATAAAGAAGATCCTTTGAAACGTAGTTCGGACAATCCTGAATTCCAAAAGGAATTGCAAGCTAAAGATAAACTATTGGCAAGGATAGAAAAAAATAGTGAAGAGCTAAAGAACTCCCTTTTCCCTAGTGAATAATTTTTCCTTCCTTCAATCTCTCTCTTTATCCTTCATCCTACAATGAAACGACAATATCTCCCCATTTTTCTCTTCAGCTTTCTTTTCTCTTTCCTAGCTCAGGCGAATGCACGAAGTTATCCTCTCCAAGAAATCACTCCTAGCAAATGTGTTGGTGAAGAATGCACGATCCCGCTCCCAAAAATTCAGAATGCTGACTATTTTTCCTATAGAAACCTCCCTACTTACCGCTCCACCTATTCCATGCTTCGACTGAGCACCTATTTCGGGGGACGAGATGTAGGAATCGGTTCTCATCAGGGAGTCGATATCGCTACAAAAATCTGAACTCCCATCTACGCAAGTCATGCAGGAGAGGTAATCGTTGCAGAATCTAGGGGCGATCGAGGAAATGTTATCGTCATCAAACACCAACGAAATGGGCAAATTCTCTTTTCTACTTATGCTCATCTTTCTCTGATCGAGGTCCAAGTCGGACAGCAAGTCACTGAGGGAGAGAAAATTGGAGAAGTGGGAGATACGGGGAATGCCACAGGTCCTCACCTCCATTTCCAATTAGAGAAAAATCAGGATGGGAATCATCCGTTCTTCCCCAAGGGATGTGAAGGTACGATCGATGAAATCGTAAATGAAGGAAACTGCTTTGCAAAAGTTAGAGAAGCCACTCTTGATCCTATCGTTTTTCTGGAGACGACTACAAAATTAGCAGAAAAAACGGAAACCGATCCTCAGAGTATTTACCTCTCTGCCAAAGATATTACCCTTGAGGGAACTACTTGTGGATTTATGGAGACAAATGCTATTTCTACCCTTACCATCAATAAAAAAGCAGGAGGGGGGATATTTCTTTCCTCTCCGATCATGATTTCAGGAGGATCAGGGCTTCTTACCTTTACTCCTGCAAAAATTCAGGTCCTTGATAATGAGAGAAAAATCTTCCTTCAAACCACTGCTACGACAGGGCTTGCCCTAGTAAACATCAATTACGGAGACACGACGCTTTCTTCCTTTCTGCTTTTTATCAATACTCCAGAAAAGATCGCAGAATTTCAGCAAAACGAAAAACTCGTTCAGCTCCTGAAAAAATGCAAATTTCAAAAATAAATCTGATTATGCTTCCTCTTGGTCTCTATATTCCATGGAAAGTCTTCCCAAAACATTTCTTCAGCTCAGAGTTTCTTGGTCAATTCCAAAAAGGGTATCTCCTCGATAGGTGTATTCAATGATCTCTCTGGGTTTCGTTTGCATTAAGAGCTCTTTTAGGTCAGGATTGGTATCATATTTTAGCTTGAGTGTTTTTCTCATATATTCGATTCTCTTGTCTTCATCCTGTTCCAAAGGAAAAAGATTTCTTGCTTTGGTAGATAAGCCCCATCCTGTAGACAAAAATGCGATTGCCTGCTTGATAGCGGGGTCTTGAGTTCTACAAGCCATATAATATCCTTCACTATCCCAAAATTCATTTCCCCATTCATCCACAAGAGGAGTTTTGAGTTGAGTAAAATTGCTTCCTTTCTCAAAAACTTGAGCAATTTCTTCCTCTTTGATATTGTAGCCTTTGGCTTTGGGGTGAATGATAAGGGCAGCATCTCCGATTTCCTCTGGAGAATATTGCTTAGGTTCAAAACGCTCAATCATCTGGGAATATGCCAAGAAAATAAATACTATTACTAAATATAACTATTACTCATCTTCATTTCAAGAGAAAACGGATTTTTTTCGTATTTCCTCTTGAAAATCTCTAGCAAATACATAAGCTCATTTCTACTTGTGATCAGATTTTTTACACATT
This sequence comes from Candidatus Peribacteria bacterium, assembly GCA_031261265.1. The sequence goes on along the minus strand of JAISKI010000019.1, from coordinate 3,485 downwards.
ATCTTATGTATTACCAATGAAATTACACGAATTACAGAAGTCAAAGGGCTTCAAAGCTCCCTCCAGAAGACTCGGTAGAGGAGATGCTTCCAAGGGAAATTACTCTGGAAAAGGACATAAAGGTCAAAAAGCTAGAGCAGGAGCATCCGTTCGTCCTTTCTTTGAAGGAGGTCAGACTACGATTCTCATGAGAAAACCAAAGGCAAAAGGATTCAAAAGATACTACAAGCTCGTAGATATTTACGAAGTGGTAAATGTTTCTTCTTTGGATAAAGATCCTCGCATTACCGCTGAAGTGACAAAAGAAAGCCTGAAATCAGCTGGATATATCAAGAATATCTCTGCGTTAGTGAAAATCCTCGGAAATGGAGAACTTTCTAAAGCTCTTACTTTCACAGGTATTGAAAAATTCACTAAATCAGCACTAGAAAAAATCGAAAAAGCTGGTGGGAAAATCGCTTAATTTGGTAATAGACGCTCTACTGCGTCTGTTTTGTTTTATGTTTCAAACGGACTTTGGCTATGAAAAAATTCCTCAGAAAAGCAAAAGAAATCTTTTCCAATAAGAGTGTTTTGAAAAAACTCTGATTTACGTTGGCAATACTTGCTCTATACAGACTTTTGGTCTTTGTGCCTATCCCTTTCGTAGATCTCCAAGCCTTGATGGGTGGAACTTTCGAAGCAGGAGCAGCAGGAGGGTTTGGATATCTCATTATGTTGATGGGAGGAGCGTTATCAAATTTTGCAATCATCGCGATCGGAGTATCTCCCTATATTACCGCTTCTATTATCCTTCAGCTTCTTAGCTCAGTGATTCCTCATCTCGAAGAACTCACCGAACAAGGTGAATCTGGTAAAAATAGAATCAACCAATACACCAGATATCTTACTTTTCCTATGGCATTCTTGCAAGGATTGGGAATGGTATTCATCATGAATTCCATGTTAGGAGGAGTAGCGATTGATACAGGAAATATTGCAATTGTAGTAATGACCGCATTCTTGCTCTCTGTGGGATCAATGCTCTTGATGTGGTTAGGAGAACTCATCACAGAAAAAGGGATTTCCAATGGAATTTCTATGTTGATCTTCGCATCTATCGTTTCTGGGATCATTCAATCCGCTTACAATAGCCTCAGTACAGGAAGTTCACGAGTAGGAGTATTAGTCTTTATGGTAGCGATCGTATTAGTACTAATTCTGCTTTCTATCTTCATCCTCAAATCAACCAAAGAGATCCCCGTGATCTACGCAAAATCTGGTAAAGTGCAACAGTCTTCCATCTTGCCTATTCCGCTCAATCCTGTAGGAATGGTGCCAATCATCTTTGCCATGGCATTTGTTTCCTTCCCTTACTTGTGTTCTCAATTGATTACGCAGTTCAACCCAGCAAATCTAAAATTAATGGCTATCGCAGAATGGATTTGACTTCATCTCAATATCTACTCTCAAAACCCAGGACGAATCGCAATTCTCTTTTATATCGTCTTCATCGTAGCGTTTACCTTCCTCTATACCTTGATTACCTTCAGCCCTGATAAAATCTCTGATAATATTCAGAAAAGAGGTGGATATGTACCAGGTATCAGGCCAGGAAAAGCTACTGCAAAATACATCAACGGGATCTTAATGCATCTGTGTTTACGAGGAGGATTGGGACTTGCTTTGATAGCGATTTATACCTATATTCTCAATCGAATCCCTTTCATCACTACTATCGCTCAGTCCGTTGGAGGAATGCCAATCGTAGTTGCAGGATCTGGAATTATCATTATCGTAGGTGTAGTACAAGACTTGATCAATAAAGTAGATACGGACTTGGTAATGGCAAAGTATGAAAAATATTAAACCTTAGAAAAAATCAAAAAAGTCTGATTTCAGAAATGAGGTCAGATTTTAAAGATATAGAAATAAGAATGTCCATATATATATATAGACATTTTTAAAGAAATCCAAGGTGAAGTGCCTGAAAAAGTAGCTGATTTTTTGACGAGAATTTTTTTTTGAGTATACTTAGGGGTAGAATTTTTTACCTTTTATTCTTTCTTCCATGAAAAAATTACCCCTTCTTTCACTCATTGGAGTAGCCTTAGTAGTACTCTCTTTTATTGCCTTGAAGTCGAATCCAGCAGTGGAAGTGACTCTGTATGGAGATACACTGGCAGTAGTAGAAGAAACAGCAGATACAGCAGATACTTCTAACCTTGATACCGAGGAGTCCTCTTCAGAGGATGGGAAAATAGACATTGAGCAAGATATTGATGAAACCGCTACCACCCCTGAATCACAGTTTCCTTCCCTGACAGAGGGTGAGGACTCCACTGAACAGCAAGGGGAAGATGCGGTTGAAGCGGAAGAGGGGCTACCAATACCAGATGAATCTGATGAGGAAGACTTGCCCTCCTCTGGATGAGCTAGCGAAGGAGAGGGTGCCGTAGAAAATGTAGAACCTGTGGAAGCGGAGTCTCTTGTCGATACTACAGCTTTTGATGCTAGTACCGATATCCAGCTCACAGCAGTCATCTCTAAAGCAGGTCAGGTCGTAAAGCTGAATAAATACTTCGCTAATGCTTTTGTAGTAGACTGGGGAGACGGGCCAGCAGTAGAAAATGTGACAGCAGCGATAACGCATACCTACACAGGAGCAGGTACCTATGAAATTACCCTGACTAAGACAACGTCGAGATGGACCTTTACAGGTACCACAGTTTCTTTGATTCCCCAAGCCTGAACTACAGCAAGTGATGTGTATGTCTCCTCTATGCCACCAATGTCTCTCTTTGGAACCAGTGAGGCTTCGGTAGGAAACAACTTCTTCCGCTACTTCAACAACGGAGGAGCATTGACGAGTTTGCCAGAGGGAAGTTTCGATGCGAGTCATATCACTACCGTAGGAGACTACTTCTTCGCCTACTTCAACCAGAATGGATCCTTGACGAGTTTACCAGCAGGAAGTTTCGATACGAGTAGTATATCAGGAACGGTAGGGGCCTACTTCCTCGTTAACTTCAATTATAATGGGTACTTAATAAGCCTTCCGGAGGGAAGTTTTGATACGAGTAATATCACCACCGTAGGAACGTATTACTTTTATCAATCATTTTACAATAGTCAGCTCAGTAGAGATGCTATTGTGCAAATAGCGAGTACACGAAATCTAGACCAGACAAATCTAAATAAATCTAATGTCTTTACCAATACTTTCTACGGAAATACAGCGACAGGAACCGTCACAGAAGCAGATATCCCTCAGCTTGCCCTCAATCCGAGTAGTGCAAAGAATACCTTTTCTAATACAAATCTGACTACCGATAGTGTTAACTGAAATAATTGGGGTTTCCCACGAGTATTTGATACCACCAGAGACATCCAGCTCACAGCGGTCATCTCTGAAGCAGGTCAGGTCGTAACGCTGAGTAAATACTTCGCTAATGCTTTTGTGGTAGACTGGGGAGACTGATCACCCATAGCTAGTGTTACAGCAG
>JAISKI010000042.1 GCA_031261265.1 Candidatus Peribacteria bacterium | reverse complement strand
TTGTAAGCTAATTTCATTTATAAGGATTTATGCTGTCCAATAAACAGCATTTAGGGAAAAATCCGAGCTATACGCTCGGATTTTTCTTCTTTTCTACTTTTTTATTTGGACACTAGTGATATTTTTTCTTATCAGAAAATGCGGACTTTTTGCGGTTCACAAACCGTAAATGTCCTTCTGATAGGGTTTTTATTGGTAGATTTGGCGATCTCGTGAACCGTAAATTGTCCCCTTATTCTAGGACCCATTACGATAAACGAGTGTATGTCTACTACATACCCTTTTTACTTTTTACAAAATTTTTACGATGAAAAAACTCTGATTTTTAGTGGTCTGATTTTTGGGGCTACTTTTCCTAGGCAATGGAGCTTTTGCAGACTACACCCAAGTTTTTAGTGATGATTTCAATCGTGCTGATAGTGGGAATGTGGGAAATTGATGGATTGCACCCAATTATCAATTATTAAATCAGGTAGCTATATCTAATTTTACTACTTGGGGTCTTGGCAGTAATAATCCAAATTCTTTTCTATTACGTCCTATATCTGAGTCTGAGAGTATACGTAATAGTAAAATAGGATTTACAACAGTAGGTAATCCAGCAGGTGCATTTAAGAGTTATTATATATTATCTCGTTATCAGAATAATCAGGCTTATGTAGCTGTTATATTCCATCAATATAATACTATGTCGATACGTGTTAAGACTGCTAGCTCTGGGTTAGAAGCTTTAACAACACTTATATCTACAGGAATTACTATGCCATGAGATGGTATACTTAGTGGGGAATTCTCTGTTCAATCTGTATCTGATACGAAAACCTTATTAACATTTACCTTATATGATTCTAGTGGGACATTGGTAGATACTTTATCCATAGAAGATTCAACTCCTGCTTTACAGACTACGGGGCAAATTGGTTTTGCAGTTTATGATTCAAAAGGTATTCTTGGTTGGGATAACATAACTATAGCTTCAAATAGTGGTAATGATACAAATGATAATAATGAAGACCAACCTTTACATTCTTCTATAATTGGATTTATTGGTGATTCTATTACAGCAGCAAATACAGCTGTCGTTAGAGAAATTACCAATTTAGGTAATGGTCTTACAGCGATTAATAGAGGTGTCGGAGCTACATCAACGAGATCCTGGTTGTTGGGTTATGATGGTAGTTATAGTGGAAGTCCTTTACTGCCTCCTGCTCTTACAGCTTTCCAAAATTCTTGAGTTCAAGTAGTACAAATCATGTTAGGTACTAATGATTCTAGTATTTCTCGTAATGTTTTACCTGACGAATATAAGAGTAATTTACAAACTATGGTAGATGGGCTTAAATCTATTGGTGTGAAGAAAATAATTCTGAATAGACCACCATATGTTCTTCCAACGGCTGTTAATCATGATGATCAGGCGTTAGTCAAAATGGCAGGATATATGGAAGCTATTAGAGAATTAGTAGATGGCGAAACAGTTTTGCTTGGTGATATCGAAGCATATAATTATTTCGAAACTAATCAAAATCAATTATCTGATGGAATTCATCCAACACCTGCAGGCTATCAACAACTTGGTACTTTCTGGGCAGAAGCTTATACCCGTTTACTTATTGACCCTTATGAGTCTGGTTTTGCACAATTCATCACCAATGGAAATCAACATACCTGAAATACGGATACTACTTTAATTTACGAAGTGCAAAAAGAACTTTCCCGATTTACGATGACAGGTTTTGCTGGTGTGGAGATAGATGGAACAGAGCTATCAGGGGAGAATTATCTTGCAGACGGTACAACTGCTACAACCATCACTTTGAAAGCTGATTATCTTAATACCCTTTCTACAGGAGATCATCTCTTAACGGTTAGATTTTCTGATGGAATTATTACTACGGGAAATTTCATTATTGTTTCTGCACCTTCAAACCCTACTAATCCAACGAATCCTTCTTGATGAGGATGAGGTGGAAGTTCAGCTTCGAAAGACAACTGTCCTAATGGCGACTTCTCACCTAGCTACTATGACGGAGAATGTGGAACACCAAACGAACAAGAAACAACAACTTGAAACAACACAGAAAATCCAGCATCAAATGATAAGGTAGGGACAGGGCTTGTCCCTGTCCGAGACGAAGGCGAAGCCGAGGGGGTTGTCAACCAAGAAATCCTTACCGCCTACCAATTCGCCTACGCCCACAACATCACTACCCTTGCACCGATAATAAACGCCAACCCTGACGGAACCGTCATCCGTGGACATCTCGCAAAGATGGTCGTAAACTACGCTATCAATGCCCTCTGACGAACGCTTCCAGAAAAAGTCCCTAGTCAATGTCATCGAAAAGATGGCTCTAATGCTTGGGAATCTCAGGAGATGAAAGACTATGCTGTAAAAGCTTGTTCCCTTGGCTTAATGGGGATTGATATGGACTACTTCCAACCCTATGCACAGGTAAGCCGTGCTCAATTTGGAACGGTACTTTCTAGATTGCTTTATGGGAATGAATATGTTGGTGGAAAACCGTATTATGCTAAACATTTACAAGCTTTAAAAGAAAAAGGGATATTAACTCAGATAGAGGATCCTGAAGCTAGAGTAGAACTCAGACAATGGGTTCGGCTCATGCTCATGAGAAGTGCGAAGTAATACAGAAACAGCAAAGAAAGCCTGAATTTTACGTTCAGGTTTTTTCTTTCTCTTGCTTTTTCTCATTGGAATAAGTATACTCCCCTGTTAGTTTTATCATATACCCATTCTCCATGCACTTAATCAATGACCTTCCCGCTTTCGTAGACCAATCTCAATGCTACATCAACGTAGTAGTAGACGTACCCAAAGGTTCCAACAACAAATACGAGTACGACCACGAATTAGGTTGTTTCAGACTTGACCGCGTGATTCATCATAGTATGTACTACCCTTGTGATTACGGATTTATCCCTCAAACCCTCTGCGGTGATGGCGACCCCCTGGATGTCTGCCTCCTACTGACCAATCCTGTCTTTACAGGATGTATCGTCAAAGCCAGAGCCATCGGAGTGCTACGAACCAAAGACAACGCAGGAGATGACCCAAAAATTATCGCAGTACCTACCGATGATGTTGACCCCAGATGGAGCGAAATTCACCACATTGATGATTTGGGACACCATATGAAAGAGGAACTTTTGCTCTTATTCAAAGAGATTAAAATTCTGGAACACGATAAGTACGAAAAGATTGAAGTGAACGGTTTTGGAAGTATCTTGGAAGCTCAACAGGTAATCATCGAATCTATCGAGAGATTTAAAACGCAAGGAGAGTAGGGAAAGGGCTTGTCCCTTTCCGAACAAAGGGATTCCGAATAAAAAACATCCCCCTTTCTGTCACAAAATGTCAATTCATTCGTATACTATACTGGAATGGAACAGATTTTTAGAAATTTTGGAAGAAAAACATGAAAGAAAAAAAGACCTCTGTATCCACAAAGAGGGTTTTACAGTACGTGCGAGAACAATACAAACTCTTTCCTAAACAGGGAATCATCAGCCTGGTTTCTAGAGTAATTACTATCGGTCTAGACCTCTTACCTGCAGTTTTCTATAAAGACATTATTAATGTCCTTTCTAATACCGTTGCAAGTAGTGAGATTGCCGCCCATGCATTAGCAATTTTGATGTATCTTTTTTGGGTGAAATTAATCCAAGCCATTATCATGAGAGTATTTGATTATTTTATGGTGACCATGGAAATGGATATCAACGAGAATCTGTATAATGAATTTTTCTCTTATTTTCAGAATCATTCTTTCCAGTTTTTCTCTGATAATTTTACAGGATCTCTCATTTCAAAAATAAGAAAAGCTGTAGGAGCAGTAGAAAGGCTCTCAGACGAACTTTCTTTTAGCGTGATCCCATTTCTCTTGAATGTGGTATTAATGCTTGTGATCATTGGAATGCAATCTATTCGGATCGCAGGAGGGTTTTTTATAGTCATTGTGCTGTGTTGCCGAGCTCAATATAAACTCTATCTCCGAATTTATCCTTACCAAGAAGAGGCAAATAATTTAGATTCCAAATTATCAGGAGTATTATCAGATGACATCACCAATAGCTTTAATATTAAAATCTTCGCCTCTCTTTCCAGAGAGATGAAAACCTTTGCAAACATTACCCATACCACTTTCAAAGCTTGGAAAACTTTATTTTATAAATCTATGTGGATTTGGGGGATTTCTCGAGGACTCACAGGATTAATCTTAGAAGTAGGAACATTATATATCGCAATACTACTTCGAGGAAAAGGAGTACTAGAAATCGGAGTGATTGTTTTACTCCAAACCTATGTTGCTAGGATTATCCAATATCTTGGAGGAATGGGAAATACCTTTAGACATCTTTTCAGATCTGTCGCAGAAATCGGTGAGGTAGTAGAAATCATCGACATCCCTCATAGCGTAGTAGATAAAACAGACAAAAAGCTGAAGATTAGTGCTGGAGAAATAATATTTGATGCTGTAGATTTCAGCTATGACGGGGAAAATAAGGTATTTGATCAGCTTTCTCTCAAAATCAAACCCGGAGAGAGAATCGGATTAGTCTGACCTTCGTGATGAGGAAAAACCACCATCGGAAAACTGCTTTTTAGATTTTATGATATCCAAAACGGAAAAATTCTGATTGATAACCAAGACATCTCCCAGATAACCCAAGACAGCCTAAGAAGTCAGCTCGGAATGGTGCCCCAAGATCCCGTCCTCTTCCATAGAAGTATCAAAGAAAACATTCTCTACGGAAATCCGAACGCTACCGAAGAAGAAATGCTAGCAGCTGCGAAGATGGCGAGATGTTATGATTTCATCGAAAAACTACCGAAGAAGTACGATACCCTCGTGGGAGAAAGAGGGATAAAGCTGAGTGGCGGAGAAAGACAGAGAGTAGCCATCGCGAGAGCCATTTTGGAAAATGCACCGATTTTGTTGCTAGATGAAGCGACTTCTGCCTTGGATAGCGAAAGTGAGCATCTCATTCAGGAGGCGATGGAAGAATTGATGAGAAATAAGACCGTGATTGTCATTGCTCATAGACTTTCGACCATTATGAAAATGGATAAGATAATGGTAATAGAAAGCTGAAAGATTATCGAGAAAGGTTCCCATAATGAGTTGCTCTTGAAAAATGGAGAGTACGCGAAATTGTTGGATATTCAGAGTGGAGGTTTTATCGGGGAATAAAAAGGGGAATATTTCCTCTTGCAATCATTGTCAAAAATAGTATTACTATATCGGTATTTTTAACTGATACAGTTTTTACTTTACCTCTCTACTTTTTATGGACGAAGAAAATATTACATCACCAGAGCCTCTACTGATTGAAAGCGACCTTAGTATTAGTATCATTCATACTGATGAACAGACCGACTTCTTTAATGAGACTCGAAAGGTAGCAATGCACCCAAACTTTCTCAATGTAAAAGATACTAAGAAGCATAACATCACAAATCACGCGAGACGATTTAAGAATAAAATCAATCTTAATCATAGAAAAGAAGAAGTTCAATCAATGAATAAGCGGAGAATTTGTATAGTAGATTTTGGAATGAATATCGGTTCGGAGATTAACGGAATTAGACCTGTGATTGTTTACAAGGCTTCTAACTACAAATATGGAGAGGATATCACCGTTTTACCCATTACTTCTTTTGAAAGTGAGGAGGGAGAAGAAAAGTCGAAAGATAGCTTAGATATCGTTTTAGAAGAGGACAAAGCGAATGGAATAGACCATAAATCTCTGATAAAAATCAGACAAATTAGATGTGTTTCCAGAAAAAGATTTAGAAGAGATAAACAGTCTGATAGGATTAAATCGTTGGGAGTATTGATGGACAAGAACATTCAGAGGGCTATCAATGAAAATATTATCAAAATGTTTGGATTAGATGAAAATGATTAAGAAAAACCCTTCAATCACAAGGATAAGGGTTTAATACTCAGCCGATACTTCGACTCAGCTACATCTAAGTGTTCTTAGTATACACAAAAAAATCTAAATTGCAAATCTTTTTCCAAAAAAACTATTGGACTATAATTTCACTAGGAAAACCGTATAAGGAAATCAGATTTATTTTCCCCTTCCCCATAATGCCAATCAAAACCATCTGCCTAGACCTCGACGGTCTTTTCTTCACTGACCAGAGCTTCCAAACCTTCAAAGAAAGGCTTGCTCCCACCGTGGAAAAAGAAAAGAGAGATTTTGTGCTTGCCTTATCATCACAAATGCAAGCATTCAAAGCAGGAAAAATGACAGAAGCCGACTACCGAGAGCGAGCGAGACAAGAATTAGGGATATATATATCACTTTCTAATGAAGAAATCTTTCAGCTATTGAGAGAAATCTATGAAGTCAATCCCGAAGTAGAACAGCTTGCTAAACAGTTAAAACAGCAAGGGTATCATTTAGCTATCTGCTCCAATAATTTCCCGACAAGAATTCGTGAACTTGATAAGCAATTCAGCTTTTTATCCTTGTTTGATACGGTTATTCTCTCCTATGAAGTCGGAGTGTTGAAGCCAGATAAGAAGATTTTTGAAGCACTTATTCAGCAGTGCCACTGTTTACCAGAGGAAATTATCTATTCTGATGATAAGGCGGAGAAATTGCTATGAGCCCAAGAACTGGGAATACAGACCTTTATTTTTACGACTTTTGAGGGGTTTGTTGAGGATTTGAGAAGTAAGGGAGTAGAAGGGATATAAATCTGATTTTACCTTTTTATTATGACTAAATGGAATACAATTATCAAGAAAAAAAAGTAGTAATAGTTCTCTACGAGAAAGTTGAAGAGGTTCGCTCAAGAATCCTCTTGCATTCTCAGGAGAAATCACTATATAATGAGGGACAAATTTTTTAATTTTTTTCATAGAGAAATGTTAGACTTTATCTACGACAGTTTGGATACCGTAAAGCATCTAAAACACCCAGACAAAAAGCTGTATCTCACGCTAACGATCGCAATCTTTGCCATAGTAATTGTAGCAGGATTGTACTTTGTTTTGGCTGATGCAATCTTTGGAGAAGGATATCAATTATTCTACCAAGTGATGACGGGAGAAGCATAATCAGTATTTTACTATCTAAACCTATTCTTATGCAAGAAACAAATACCGTTGAAATAAAAAAACAGATTGAAGATAGAAGTTTTAAACGATATGTCCTCAGTGTCACTTCTGGACAAGAAGACCTCGTCGTAGAAAATCTAAAAGAGAGAATCAATAAACAAGGTCTCAAAGATGATGTTGTAGAATTCCTTAATCCAAAAATCAACGAAACCTCTATCAAAAAAGGAGAAAAAATCGTAAAACAGAAAAAGCTCTATCCAGGATATCTTTTCTTCAAATCCAGAATGAACGATAGAATCTGGTATGTAGTCAGAAATACTCCAGGAGTAAGATTGATCGTAGGAGCAGATACTAAACCTGTACCCGTATCCGAAAATGAATATCAAGATATTATGAATCAGATCGCTCAATCTCAAGAAAGGTCAGAACTCAGAGTCCCTTACAAAGCGGGAGAAGTAGTCCTTCTCAAAACAGGAGACTTCAAAGGAATGCAAGGAACTATTAAAGAAGTAGACGCCGACAAAGGACAAGTAGTCGTACAAGTAGAAATGCTCGGAAGGTTGACTCCTGTACTCATCGACGTAGATAAGATTGAATTACTTTAATCTTTCCCCGATGCATCGGGGGATTTACCTCTGTAATCTTGACCATGCGAGAAGAAAAAAAAATAGTCACTCGATCTTTGATAATCCTCTTTCTTTCACTTACTATTGTATATGCTCTAGCATATATGAGAAAGACAGACATTTTTACTGCAGGTCAAGATACCCTCAGCCCAGATGAAGTTTCCACCCAATCACAGATAGAAAATCAGAATACCAACCCAGCAATCATCGATATTACAGCCACAACACTCAATAGCGGAACCCTCACCATAGGAACAACAGGAAACTCATCACCCCAATTAAGTTGAGAAAATCTCTCAAATATCACCATTTCCTCAAATACTACAGGACTTGCTTCTACAGAATCCATTACCCTCCTTCCAGACACTAGTCAATTCTTTGGAGTGCTCGACATCATAGATGTATTGGGAATCCAACCGGACTACATGCTCCAAGATGCAAAAGGTAATTACTTTGCTTCTTATGGGAAAAAGGGACTCGATTTTGTTAGGACTGTACAACAATTAGGTGGAAATGTGTACACCATGTCGACGGAAAGCGAAATTCTCCAAAATCAATTATTCGGAGAAAAAGTCAGCTTTATCAACATGTCAGCATTCAAGGACAAGGTCGTCTTAATGGTTATGGAAATCGAGGGGAAAACTTGGCTTCTCCAAGTCCCTGCAGACAAATATTACACGTCCAAATCCTATCTTAAATCTTTATTTATTTACTAGAAGCAAAAAAATGGCAAAAGTACAAAACATTCTTAATCTCGAGATCCCTGCTGGGAAAGCACAACCATCTCCACCTCTCGGACCTATGCTCGGAGCAAACGGAGTAAATATCGGACAATTCATCAAAGAATTCAACGATAAAACTCAAGACTTGATGCAAAAATTTGCAGGAGTTGATGTAAAAATCAAAGCAAAACTCACAATTTATGTAGATAGAACCTTCCAACTAGAAATCGGTGATCCTATCACTTCTGGGCTAATTAAGTGGAAATTAAAATTACAGGCGGGATCTGGAGAACCAAACAAGAAAAAAATCTGAAAATTATCTAGAAAAGATTTAGAAGAAATCTACGAATTGAAAAAGAATGATTTGAATGCCCACGATGTAGAAGCAGGTATCAAAATTATTGCAGGTACCGCTAAAAATATGGGAGTTGAAGTTGAATTATAGAACTCTATCAAATATATTTAAGAATCTCGCTACACTGCGGGGTTCTTTTTTGCAAAAAAAAAATTCTTTCTCAAAACAAAAACGCCGATGGGGAACCCCACCGACGCCATGCATAAAATTGTTTGATTGATCATAAAGCTTTCCTCGGAGTATTCCGAGGACAATATTCTTCCATTTCTTTGTAAATGAATTTCAGCTTTGCAACTGTCTTCCATATCCATACAAAGAAACACCATACCCAGACAAAAGGTCGAGTAACAGCGTACCACAAGCTACGGAAAAAATTCCAAATAGCCAAAGATGCAAACCAAGAAGAGATTTTTTTTCGACGAGCACGTCGTTTCGCTTTTCTTTCTTCTCGTTTTTGTTTTTTCTCTGCAAACAAAGCATCTTCTTTTTTGAGTTTTGCCACAGCAACCTCAATCTCCTCCCAAGTTTTACCTTGGAGATAAAAAAGGAGTGCATTCTTTCGATACGCAGATGGGATGTTTTCCAAATGTTTTACCAAATCTCTTCTCACCTGAGGATCTTTATTTTCCACAAGATCCCACTTCAAAGACTTAGCTTTTCTAAAAATAAAATTGAATACATTAGCAGAGTCATCTCCCAGATAAACTGAGAAATCTCTCACATAATACCACAATGAAGAAACTTTATCCCGTACTCCAGCAGGAGAAACGTTTTGATCCCTCATGACGGTATATAAAGAGTTTCTTAATTCTGTGTTTATCTTCAGATAACAAGAACATTCTTTCAAAGAAGAAACTACCTCATCTTTCCTTCTCTTATCAATAATAGCCTCTTCAGTCAACGCGATCACAAAGAGAATCCCATATAAAAAAGGCAAAATAAGGAAAAATTCCAGTCCCCAAATATGAGTCACTCCAAAGGAGAATAACAGAACATCTACAATTGCCACTAGAGCCACAAAAACCAATCGATTTCTATGGAGAGCAAGTGTATCGTAATCCTTATCTAATTCACCTACAAAATAAGATAAAGCCCCAATCCACACAAGAGGTGCCACAAAATAAGCCCAATTGACTACCAAAAAGCTAACAATAGCCTTGAGTACATTCCATATGGCTCCTAAAGCCGATACTAATTCTGAAACAAAATAATACCCCAAAAGTATCACAACCAATCCCCCCAAAGCCAACAACATATATTTCAGCCAGGGCAACTTTGTAATTTCTTTGATCGTAGCATTACTGTTTCTTATGACTGGGATTCTAAGCACCAGTAGTCCCAGCACCACAACAGCCACTACAGCTAGAGGAAGAGTGAAATATAAAGGAAAGCTTGCAATAAAAAGTTTTATAAAGGAAAGGGCAAATAAAGCAGCTTTCCGAAGAATAACTGCAATAAGGCCTACTAACATAAAACCTCCCAAGGATAAAACCCCAGCACTTCCTACAATGAGGAATCGAGAAAGCGTTTTACTCCTCTTTTTTACCGCCGGATACACTTTTGCCCAAATTTTATACCCAATACCTCCAATCAACACACCTACCACTACTAGTACCCAAAAGAATGCCCAGAGTAAAGTAGGCAGAGAGATGATCCATGCCCAAATTCCTATCAGTGGTGTTAATACCAAAGATAAAAAAGGCAGAGCAAGAAAAGCTGGCACTCCAATTACAGTCGCCCAAAAACTTGGACAAACCCAACCATTAAGTTTCACTTTCCTTGTAAAAAGCATAAATCCCCAAGTGCAAAGAAAACGATATAAGAACCAATAGATTCCATCTACGTTGTTCGTGGCAAAATCATTTTCATGAGCCTTTTTGGATAAAACTTTATCAAGTTGGTCCCCAAGTGGAGAATCCGCAGTAAGCGTCTCTTTTTCATCACTCCCTTCAAAGGGATACAAAGCAAACCCAAAATCCAGACCAATAAAATTATAGGCCCAAGCAACCTTGGATAAACGTTCTCCCTCGAAAGAGGTAAAATTTGGAACATATTTCCCAAGACCCAACCATTTCATGGCAAGGTAGACACGCTGACCCAAACGATCCCAAAAACGCTTTTTCAGCACTCGAGGCTGTTTCTTTTCCACATAAATATCATTCCAATTCACTTGAATAGCTTCCCTTTGATCAGCATTTTCTTCAAAGAAAATCCTTCGGAGAAAGTTTTCAAGTGAGGAGTAATCTATGTTGTAGCGCCAAAGAATTTTCTCCCAAACTAAAGTCGGGAGCATTTCTGTTTTCGCTACTAATGCAAGATAAGGATTTCTATGAGTAGTAAAATCCTCTAAGAACTCAATACGATCGCAAAATAAATCAGGTTTATCTTCAAACCGATATTTTACAAAATCCCAAAAGATAAGAGCTTTTCTAATCTCTGCCTTTTGAGAAAGATTTTCAGAGCCATAATCATAGCTCATCTCCTCTTTCAAACGATTTGCAGTAAAGAACTGTTCTAAGTCCTTTCTTAAATCTTTTTGATAAGGAGATTTTTCTTTTTCCTTCTTCATACTTCAAAAATTTTATTATTAATTATTAACTGATAATTACAAAATGTTAAAGATCAAACAAACAGAATAAATATAATCATATATATATATCAAAGTCAAGGTGAAATTTATCTATCAAACATTTTATCAATCTCTCTTTTATCAATTTTTACGAAAAACGGTCTTCCATGCTGACAAACGAATAATCCTGGAATCTTTTCAAATCCGTCTTTTATTAGCTGTTCCATCTGAGGAAGCGACAATTTATGCCCCGCCTTTATCGAAGTCTTACACGCTTTACTCGCATAAACTCCATCCATCAAATGATCAAAGGTAATCTCTTCTAAATATAGTACATGATTAAATAACATCTGAATGTCCACGGGATGAGCTACAAAGATTTTGGGAATAGCATAAATCACAATCACATTTTCCCCCAACATCGAAATATCAAATCAAAGCTGATTTAATTCCTCAATTTTGTCGGTCAAGTTTGCAATTTGTGTAATCTCAAATTTCAGCGGTTGCAAAAGAACCTCTGCACGCAAATCAGTCTCCTTTTTCATCGTTTCATAGGAAATTCTCTCTGCCAAAGCATGTTGATCAATATAATAGAGTGCTTCTTGAGACTGTAAAATAATATAACTATTTCGGAGCTGTCCAATCACCTGATACTCTCCCACCTCGGAATGAAAAAATTGTTTTGGGGTTTCGTTCCCATCAGCGAAACTTTCTAACCCAAAAATCGAGCTTACCTTTGCAGGAGAAACAGAATTTTTTTCATCACTAAAATCAAAAAGCTGTTCCACGGAAGGAAGACTAGCAGAAGGAGTATGATTTCCTATTCACGAACCATTAAACGAACCACTAGACGAACCATTGAACCCATGTTCAAAACTCGCTATTCTCCCCCCTCCCAATGCCTGAGAAACTGCAGTATATACCGCATCAAAGACTACCTTGCTATTCGCGAATTTCACGTTTAATTTTGCTGGATGCACATTCACATCCACGAGTTTTGGATCGACATCCAACATCAACACTACGAAAGGATATTCTCCTGGAGTAATCTGCCTATTATAAGCATCAAGTAAAGCTTTTCTGATAATTTTATCTTGGACAGGTCTCCCATTCACGTAAATCTTAATATTTTCTCCAGACCCAAAACGCAGTGAAGCATCAGAGACTACTCCAGTTAATTTCATTCCCTCTATCTGATACTCAAATGCATGCAGATTTTTTTTCCAATCTTTTTTATAAATATCTACAATTCTGTCTTTTAAATCACGAGCAGGCTTGAGATCAAAATTCACCTTATCATTTTTTTTCATCACTCGCTCCTTATCATAATGCCAAAGAGCAACATCTACAAAATAATTATAACAGTAAAAAAATTCTGTCTGAGCCGACTTGAGGAATTTTAATCTCGCAGGGACATTAAAAAACAAATCCTCTACACTCACTAATGTTCAATGAGCAAATCCCACAGGCTGATGTTTCACAATAACCTCACCCCCTTTTTTCACGAGTTTTGTCCCGATCTCGGCATATTTTGTTTTGGTCAAAATGGTCGTTTTACTTACTTCCGCAATACTCGCCAATGCCTCTCCACGAAAACCATAACTCGAAATAGTATAAAGATCCTCATCCGTCTGAATTTTCGAAGTAGCATATCTTTCCAAAACCAAATCCATATCAGAAAGCTCAATTCCACTACCATTATCTTCCACGGAAAGATAGGATTTCCCTCCATCATTGATATTCACTTCAATTTTGGTCGCTCCCGCATCCAAAGAATTTTCTACCAGCTCTTTCAAAATAGAAGCAGGCTTTTCGACTACTTCTCAGGCTTTTAATCTATTGATGACATAATCAGGGAGTTTGTGGATGGACATAAAAAAGGTATACACATCTGCTCAATATTTTCAAGAAGAAGAACAAAGAGCCAACCTCTTACCCCTGAACAGCGGGAGGGAGCGAAGCGGAAGGGGGTTTGTATCACAACTAAAACAACATACGAAAAACGTGTCTTATTCAGACACGTCCTTTTCTGTAGTTTTTGAGACATAGGATTTGTTGCGAAACGTAACAATATAACCCTGTCCGTGGTCAAAGCCCTTATCTTCGAGAGAATAGGTAATGAGCAACAAAGTCTCAACATGCTTTTTAACGAAGTCATCCAGCACCGCACCAAAAGTTTTGCTGGTAAAATTGAAATAATAGGTGACTATAGGACCACTACCATCACCACACCGTGTAATGTTTTGATTGATCACAATTGGATCTGCTATAACAACAGTAGACCTTCCACATTCATCCGTGACAGTCTTCGTACCAGGTTGCTTACAACCCGACAACAGGCATACTATCAAGCCCATTAAAAATAACAGCTTTTTCATTTTTTTTGTTTTTTTTATTTACTCCACCAACCTGGCTTTGTAATAAGATCTTTCATCAACCAAAGAGACAATATGGCCCCACCAAGCATGATCACACCAAATCCAAAGACACAGATTTGGGTGTATATGTCATTTTGTAGAGAGGGGTGATTAGTGAATACTCCATGTAAAGAGACTCCACCAAAATAAAGGGTAAACAACAACATACCCAATGCAAGAATAAATACTAAAACTCTTTTCATACTTTTTTTTGTTTTAATGTGAATATTTTATTTTTATATTTCCATTATACATAATAATAATGTAAAGTCAAGACAAAATACATAATAATACAAACAGTTGTGAAGTACGATACTCCAATTTTTGCAAATTTTTTAATTTTGAATATAATCAAATATCTTTATTTCTACATTACAAACACCATGAATAAAATCACTGAGGACATTCTTTCCAAACTCCATTTAAGCAACGGAAAGAATCAAAATCAAGCCACAAAACTCTTTAAATCTTCTGACAACTTCTTCAATGCAAAAGCCATCCTTTTGCCGATCAAAGACGGACAACGTCTCAATGTTTTGCTCAATGAAGCACAAGCACTCGCTTTTGGAATCACTTCCCAAGACATTGTAAAGCTGACTAATAAAGAGGGAGAAAGTATTGTCACCAATGCAATCATTTCAGCAGAAATTAAAGCTGGGACTATTGGAATTTATGAAGACATTATCGCAAAGTTTCCTATCAAAGAAGGAGAATATCTCGCCATCGAAGTCGCTCAATCTAGCTCAATAGCCAACGATGCCATCAGAAAAAAAATGAAAGGAGAAGCGATCACCTATGACGAAATGTTTGCAATCATCCAAGATATCAGTGAATGAAAGCTGAGCGAAATTATGATGACCTACTACGTTGCATCCAGCTTTTTCTATCCTACTACCGATGAAGAAATGTATCAAACCGCAAAAGCCATGGCAGAATGCGGAGTCACCTTCAAATACCCCAAAGGAGAAATTATCGCTGATAAACACAGTATCGGTGGAGTGCCAGGAAACGAAACCACCATGATCCTCATTCCTCTCATCGCATCCTTGGGGATCAGAATTCCAAAAAATTTCTCAAAATCTATCACTTCACCTGCAGCCACAGGAGAATGTGTAAATGTATTGATGGATATCAATTTTAATCAAGAGGGTATCGAAAAGCTGATTCAAGAAATTAATTGTTGTCTCGTACGAGGAGGAGGGTTGGATCTTGCACCCGCAGATGACAAAATCATCAAAGTACAGTATCCCCTTGCAATGCAGTCCAGAGCAAAGGTAGTAAGTAGTATTATGGCGAAAAAATATGCCATGGGCGTGACTCATTCACTCATTGATATCCCTGTCGGACCTACTGCAAAAGTAGCAACCATGGAAGAAGCCTTAGACTGGAAAAAGAAATTTGAATATGTAGGAAAAAAACTCTGAATGAAAATGTCGGTACAGATCACTCCAGCAATGGAAGTTATCGGAAATGGAGTTGGAGCAGTACTACAGGTCAGAGAAGTATTGAGAGTACTGCAACAGCACGAAAATAGACCGCTCGACCTAGAAAGTAAAGCTCTCCACCTCGCAGCAAAACTCATTGAAAACGTAGGGCTCGCAAAAGGAAAGAAAGCTCACGAGCTCGCAGAAAAACAATTAAAATCAGGAGAAGCTCGAAAAATGATGCAAAAAATTATCAAAGCCCAGAATGGAAATCCTGAGATTGATTCTGAAGGGCTCACCCTCGGAACTCAAACCTTCGATGTCCTCGCTACCCAAGACGGGAAAGTAAAAGTGATAGATCTCCATAATGTAAACCAAATTGCGAGAAGACTTGGATGTCCTGTAGTCGATCAAGCAGGAATGTATCTCCATAAAAAACTCGGAAATAGCGTGAAAAAAGGTGAGGTACTCTATACTATGTACGCCAACGATCTCCCAAAAATTGAACTTGCAAAAGAACAAGAAAAAGCAAAACCCGCATTTACGATCGGATAAATTTGCAAAAATCAGATTTTCGAATATACTATACACACCACTTTTATCTCTTTATTTAACCACAAATGACACAAAATGCAAAAGAACTGCTCTCTACCCTCAATGAGCACCAATTAGCTTACGTAAACCTGGATCTCGCAGATCCTTACAATGGCGACTATATGTTGGCCTCTTATCATTTGATCCCTGGCGGGAAATTGAACATTTTGCAAGCATCAGCGGAAGTTTCTGCCGAATCCAGTACAGGAACAAATTTTCAAGTAAGAACAGAAACCGCCTACGCGAGACTACTCAATGCTCTGGTTTACGAAGTAGACTTGGAAGACAATGTAGTAAAAATCGCGTATCCCCGAAGACTTTTCGACAGAAAAGGGAATGTGCAAAATATTATGACCTACATTGCAGGAAATATCTTTGGAATGAAAGAAGCAAAAGCCTGTAAATTGCTCGACATCTGGTTTCCTCCTGTTATGTTGGAACAATACGATGGACCAAGCTACACTCTTGATGATATGAGAAAATATTTGAATGTGTATAATAGACCAATTTTGTGAACTATCGTGAAACCTAAAATGGGACTTTCCTCTGCAGAATATGCCGAAGTCTGTTATGATTTCCGAGTAGGAGGAGGAGACTTTGTAAAAAATGACGAACCCCAAGCGGATCAGGATTTTTGTCCGTATGATAAAATGGTCGCCCATGTAAAACAGGCAATGGATAAAGCAGTAAAAGAAACCTGACAGAAAAAAGTGCATTCGTTTAATGTGTCTGCGTCAGACTACGACACCATGATCGAAAGATGTGAAATGATAAGAAACGCAGGATTTGAGCCGGGAAGTTATGCTTTCTTGATTGATGGAACCACTGCTGGACGAATGGCAGTGCAAACACTCAGAAGAAAATATCCTGATGTTTTCATTCATTTTCATAGAGCGGGACACGGAGCGTTTACCAGACCAGAAAATCCTATTGGATATACGGTGCTTGTGCTTTCAAAATTTGCCAGACTCGCTGGAGCAAGTGGGATCCATACGGGAACGGCAGGAGTTGGGAAAATGGCAGGAACGCCAGGAGAAGATATCACTTCTGCAGAAAATATTTTGCACCTTTTCAAAAAAGGACATACGTTTGAACAGTCTTGGGCAAAAATTCCAACCAATGACGAAGACTTCATCAATATGGAACAACTTGATGCAAAAAATATGGAAATTTTAGCAGATGACAGTTGGAGAGGGATTAAAAAATGCTGTCCGATTATCTCTGGAGGACTGAATCCAACGCTTTTGAAACCGTTCATCGATTTGATGGGAAACGTGGATTTCATTACTACCATGGGAGCTGGAACTCATGCTCATCCTAGAGGAACCAAAGCAGGGGCTACCGCACTAGTACAAGCCTGTGAAGCAATTCAGCAAGGACTAGATATCCACGATTACGCTAAAGACCACATAGAGCTCGCAGAAGCTATCGAATTCTTTGAAGGAGAAAAAAAGAAAAAAGAAGCAAAAGAAGCTGAATTTCAAAGAGAGGCTGAGCATGCTGAACAAGCGGAAAGTAATGTCTAAAAAAAAAATAGATCATATGAAGGACGGTTTAATACACTGTCCTTTTTTACAAGAGATAAAACATATAAATCCACTTTTACAAAAAAATAGATTGACATATAATGGCAAATAAATAAAATCTAAAAAGATACAAACAACATATTAAAATAAGAATAAAATGGAAACAACAAAAGAAAACGGATTCACAATGATGGATCGTGTAAAATTTAGGGAAAGACAAGAAAAAGAAGAGCTGGCGAGCATTGAGTTTACCAAATTTCGCGTTTGGCAGGATCAAGAGTACAAAAACATCCAAGAGAAGCGGAAAGGAAACAATACATTTTTTTGGAGTTTTATTGGTATGGGTATAATAAGTTTAGGGATTCTCGGCACATCTTTAGATACACCAATGTTTGCATTACTAATATTAGTAGGGGCGTTAATAATTATATTAGCCTCATGAGTTCCTAAGATATCAGACCTGGTTATCAAATGGAGAGTAAAAAATTTCTAAAAAAACCTCATAATCTGTTTTCGGATTGTGAGGTTTTCTTTGTTCAGATGTTTATTCTTCAATACTCCCCCATTTCATCACTCCCTCGTTTCCTCTCATATGATATTCCACTTCTTGCGATAAGAGGAGATTTTTCAAACTCCATTCTCCCACTGAAACTCTCCTCAAGGAAGTCAAAATCCCTCCCAATCAAAATTGTTGCCCTAACCAATACCCCAGAGAACGAATATAGGTCCCTGAACCAACCTCGACTCTCAGACGCAACTCTGGGAAATTATACTCCAAAATATCAATCTGATGAAATTTCATCATCCTACTTTCTGAAATCTCTTTCCCCTTTCTTGCCAATTCATACAGCCTTTTCCCCTCTTTTTTTTTCGCAGAAAACGCTGGAAGCGGTAATTCATAGACGGGAATAAGCTGTTGCAATTTTTCTTCCAGTTGTGCTAAACTCGGAGCTTTCATACTCTCCACAGGAAACTCTTCATACTTCTCCCGATACCCCATATCCCAAGTATCACTCATTTTAGAAAAATCGATCACCGTCTCATACACTTTATCCAATCAAATCAGAGAAGTCAGCCTTTTGGTTCCTTTTCCTATTCCTAAAATCATCAAACCCGTCGCCTTAGGATCCAAGGTTCCACTATGCCCAATTTTTTGACCAGGAAATACGTGTTTCATACGCTTTACAATATCAAAACTCGTCAATTCTAAAGGCTTATCTACTGCAATTAACATCAGTAAAAAGAAGAATAAAAAGCAGAATTTTCAGTATTCATGACGCTACCATAAGGATTTGCTCGCTCTTTTCTAGAGCGATTTATTTTTAAACTTTTTGAAACCAGGAAGAAAAAAAATTATAGACACTAGTGTCCAAATAAAAAAGTAGAAAAGAAGAAAAATCCGAGCGTATAGCTCGGATTTTTCCCTAAATGCTGTTTATTGGACAGCATAAATCCTTATAGTTTAAATCGACCAAGATTTTATTTCATAAGGACATACAATGTATACTCATACCCAAACGATTTTCAATGAACTTTTAAGTTTTTTACCTCGGAGAACATTTGATATGTTAGTTGGACAGCATAAAATTGATAGGTATAAAAAGAGGTTTTCTGCCAAGAATCTGTTATCAATTCTGATGTATGCTCAGATTACTTGAAAAGACAGTCTTAGAGATATTGAAACCTCTCTTACTATTCTAGAAAATTATCA
This sequence comes from Candidatus Peribacteria bacterium, assembly GCA_031261265.1. Next base: position 943 of record JAISKI010000042.1, on the reverse strand, counting down.
TTATCACCGAGGTTTGCAGTCCATTAAACGTTCTACTATTGCATACAATAACAATAAGTATGATTCTAAACTATTTGAGCAGGTATTTTATGCTCTAGTACAAAATATTCAACAGCTATATCCCAACAAGAAGTTTAAATATTATGCTTTAGATTCTACCACTATTAGTCTTTCACTCGGACTATTTTCCTGGGCAAAGCATAGAACAAAGAAGTGAGCAGTAAAAATGCACGTCCTTTTAGAAAATCAAAACCTTATCCCAGAAGTTATTACAATTACTACAGGTAAAACGGCAGATATTACGGCAGGGAAACTAATGAAATTAGGGGATAGATTAGAAAAATGAAGTTTCTTAGTGTTTGATAAAGGATATGTAGATTATAAATGGTATCAGCAACTGAATGATAAAGGAGTCTTTTTCGTTGCAAGAACAAAGAGAAATATGGATTATTTGGTTTTGGAGAGTAAGAATATTGGGGTAAATTGAGTTCAAAAAGAAGAAATTGTGGAAATATTTAGTCCCTATGGTACACCCTATAAGTGAAAATTAAGGCTTATCCATTATATCAGTCCTGATGACGGTAGAGAATATCAGTTCATAACGAATAATTTTGAAACCAATGCAAAACTAATAGCTCTTCTTTACAAGAAAAGATGGGAAGTAGAACTGTTTTTCAAGTTTATCAAACAGCACCTAAAGATTAAAAGCTTCTTATGAACCTCTGAGAATGCCGTTAAAAATCAATTATGGGTGGCTATGATATACTATTTGATAGTATCATATATCAAGTTCAAAACTAGGGTCAATCAATGACTATTGGAACTTTCAAGAATATTTTCAGTAGGAATTTTAATGAGATTAAAGATTATTGATCTTTTGGGGCTAACGCCCCAAAACCTAACAACAATCTCACAATATGCTAGGTATGGACCAATCCAACAA